>CAZFDX010000370.1:0-2140 GCA_964518325.1 uncultured Alcaligenaceae bacterium
GCGGTGGCATCATCTGCGTAAGTAATTTTTTGCGTGATTGAGATCACACTGGACTTAATTTTATGGTTAGCCACGATTGATTGGGGAATCGCATCTTTGGGTGCGTTCCCCCCGAAAGGATTTCCTGCAGCTCCACCAACAAGCATCAACAGAAAATCGAATTCGTTCATAGCAAAGTTAGGATTGGCTTCAATCTGGACAATATCCCCATCGGCCTGAGTTAAGATTTTTTGCATCTTCTCGCTGGGAGTTTGGGAACTGGCCCCTAACGCCGCTTGGATACCGGTTTCGTTACTGAGAATCAGAACTTTTGGGGCCGCAACGAAGAAGGCTTTATCGTTGGCCGCTTTATAAAATTTTTGATTGTTGAATATCGATTCTTTTGCATTGAGTTTGGAAGCCAAATCTGCGGAATCGACTGACTTGCTCAGTTTGAAGATGGTGATCTCGCGGGGGGGGGCAAGCCCTTTGGGTGCCCCGACAGCGTTTGGTTTGAGCATCACAATCACCGCTTTTTCTACATCTTCCATACTCAAACCGAGTTGAGGGAAGGGATTATCTTTGTCTTTGCTTATGCCCGATTTGATTTCGCCCCCTAGTTCCGAATCCGCGAGAACGTTTTTAAAATCCATCAAAATGACTTTACTAGCATCATTCGGGACGAACTTTGTCATTTCCTTATAGGCACCGGCTCCGCCACCGCCGACAAAGGGTAGGTTATCGGTCAGGTACAGAACCAGTCCCAATCCGGCACATCCGCCAAAAACCACGAAGACACCAACCAAGGCCAAAATGATCGGTAACTTTGACGATTTCTTTTTCGGTTTGCCTTTCTTAGGCCGATCGTCATCCTCGAAATCGTCGTCATCCTCGTCTTCACGAGATTTTGTCTTGCTCTTTTTGCCTTTCTTGGGCCGATCATCCTCCTCGAAATCGTCGTCATCCTCGTCTTCGCGAACGGATTTGGCTTTTTTCTTGGGTCGGTCATCCTCCTCGAAATCGTCGTCCTCTTCCTTATCCCGAGGGGATGGAGGTTTCCCTTTGGCAGCGGGGGGGGGGACACGGACCGAGGCTTTCGAGCCTGTCGTACCGACTTCCTTAGAATCGGTTTCGGTCGTGAATTTCGTTTTACACGAAGGACAAACTAAGGTTCTTCCAGCAGGAATCAAGCTGTTCGACTTCAGCTGAGCCTTACACTCCGGACAAATAACGACGAATGGCATACAGACTTCTCATGTTCGGCCTAGATTGTGGTGATAGTCTACAGACTTTCTACTCCCAATTGGAAAGTTCGTACCTGAAATTTTGAGAGGATACCCCATCGCAGGGATCGTCCCAGAACGGAACGAAGAAGGTAGATCGAGAAACAATGCCAACATGAGCAGGATGAAAAAATGCTCCCATGCCCAAAGGGAGCGGGGGCCAGAAAAGCTCCCATGCTGACTGGTTAGGGGGCATAATCATGGGCAAATACTCAGTTGAGAGGTGTGGAGAAAAGCTCGAATGCCGAATCGATCGATCAGTTTAGTTGCCTGAAAAACTAGGCAATTTTCCGTAGAATCTCGATGCCGCGTTCGAGAGTCTCATCGGTTGCTGCAAAAGAAACACGGAAGTGCGTGGCCTGACGACCAAAAGCATTGCCTGGAATAATCAAAAGATTATTAGAGATCGCCCGCTGGATGAATTCCTCGCTGGTTCCTGAAGGGATTTTGGGGAAAAGGTAGAAAGCCCCACCCGGTTTGACAAATTCATAGCGATCTTGAAGAGCATCACAAATCCAATCGCGTTTGCGTCTAAAGTCGGCCACGATGGCAGAAAGGTCGAATTTCAGAGCTTCGACGGCAGCCACCTGAAACGGGGCGGGGGCACAAACATAGGTAAATTGTTGGAGTTTGGTCATCTCTTCGATCAGCGGTTTTGGTCCGTGAGCATAGCCGAGACGCCATCCCGTGACCGAATAACTTTTACCAAGGCCATCCACCACTAAAACATCGGGATTGAATTCGGCAGCGGAACGAAACGCACCATCGTACCAGAAGGATTGATAGATTTCGTCGGAAATTAATAGCAGGCCTTTTTCGCGAGCCAACTCGGCCAAGGATTTCAAGACCGAAACATCCAAGGTCACGCCGGTCGGATT
>CAZFDX010000371.1:0-1884 GCA_964518325.1 uncultured Alcaligenaceae bacterium
TTTCAAATCAATCGCTGTCTCGGTTTCGTTCAGAGAAGGGCCTTCGCATAGGGAAATTTCACCGTAATCGACCCAGACCGACGGTTCCCGAACGGTGAGCATCGATGAGGAAAGGACCGCAATCCGTAGGGACAGTATCAACAGACCATGTACAGTTAACGAGACCATCAGGCCCAGAATCACCCGACGCCGATCCATGTGGTTCCCTCCCCGAACGAGGGGGATATATCGTCGTTCCCTCCCCGAATGGGAGGACATATCACAAACACCCGCAACAAGTAAAGGGAACTCTTTACAAAATGGATTACACGCAGGGAGTCATTTTCCGATTTCTGAGTTGCTAGGGAGTGAATGAAATAAATCTTATCAAAATGGGTTAACTGCGAGGGGAAACCCGCACCCGTCGCCCCTGAATCGAAACGCGCCCTTCGGCTAATGCTTGAATCACTTCGGGGTAAAGCGCTCGTTCTGCTTGTTGCACCCGCGCCGCAAGGCTTTCCGGAGTATCTTCCGCTTCGACCCAGACGGGTGTTTGTGCGATAATCGGGCCATGATCGTATTCTTCATCGACAAAATGGACTGTGCAACCGGTAACTTTGGCTCCATATTCCAAAACCGCTTCGTGAACATGATGGCCGTACATTCCTTGCCCACCAAAGGCCGGCAATAACGAGGGGTGAATGTTCAGCACCCGATTTTCATACGCTCGAGGAATCATCAACCGTTGCATGTAACCGGCCAAAATAACGTATTGGGCTTCGGTTTGTTGGATCGAGTCAAAAGTGGCTGTGGCAAAATCTTCCCAGCTTGAAAAACTTTTTCTTGAAATGATCTCCGTAGGGAGGTGAGCCTGTTTGGCCCGTTCGACCCCCAGAACATGGGCACGCGAAGAAATCACCTTCACGATTCGTGCCGAGAGGTGGCCTTGTCGAATCTGTTCGATCAAATGTTGCAGCGTCGAGCCGGTGCCACTGATTAGCACCACCAAAGGAAGAGGGTCTTTCATAGCAATTATTTTGAATGGTGAACAATAAAGGTTATTTTTGAATGGTGAACAATAAAGGTAACTCGCCCCGAAAACCAAGGTCTTGCGTCCCTTGACCGGCCTGAATACTGATTGTGATTTCTCGTTTCCCCGCTTCGCTACAACGGACCTTTAGGATTTGATATTCGACAATGACGCCCGATAAATCCCCCGGCGATAGGGACATTTGAAAAGGCGAGGCTTTCCCCCCGCTGAAGTGAGTGTGTAAATCTAAACGGGCTTGTCCGCCACTTAGATTCACGATCTTAATCAAGATGGTGCTGGTTTGATTTTCTTTTAGGGGTAACTCGGCGGGGCCCCGTTGAAGTTTCACTCGTCCTTCGGGATTGATATTTACAATCGCCAAGGTGTGGGCATCTAATAATTCTTGCCATTGTTTTGTATTGCGATCCGAAATTGCTTGCTGGACCTTTTCGAGCGTGTCCCCAGAAAGGCCCCTCGGTTTCATCTCAGGGACCAGCTTCAGGAACGATTCCCATCGGGCAGCGACCTGCGCACGCTCCGGTTCCCCAATGGGGATGATTTCAGGCGGCTCGGCCCAAACCAAGTTCACCGTCAGCAACAAAGCCAAAATCGTTCTCATGGGTATTCTCGAAAAAATAAAGTCGGTTGGTACAATCTCAGGGTTCCCTTTATGGAGACGTGCTAATGTTTTATCTCTCCGCGTTTGCTGATGAAATTTCTGCTGACCCCCTTGAGCAATTGGCGGTACTCAAGGCGTGTGGTGTTAAGCATATCGACTTCCGTTCCGCATGGAAAACGAATGTGCTGAGTTTGAGCGACGCCCAAATTGCCGAGTTCAAAAGCCTGATCGAAAAAGAAGGGGTCACCCTCTCTGC
>CAZFDX010000372.1:0-1772 GCA_964518325.1 uncultured Alcaligenaceae bacterium
TGGTCGATGAGTTGATTCGACGCCGTGCCAAGCGCTGAATGACAGGGTTTACAGAAATAAAGTTAGGGTTCGATCCTATTCTCTTCTCCATCGTCTTTGGGATGGTCGAAATCGCCTTTCGGAATGACGAAGTTAGGGTTCGACCGCCTGACCATTTTCTCCTACCCGCACCAAGCGAATAGTGGGTAAATGTGTCCCCCCCTCAACAGGGTGCCCTGCCAAAACAATGAGCAATTCTCCCTCGCGGATTGCCTGCTGGGCAAAAGCTGCGGTAACAGCCCCCGTCAGTCGATCGTCACCCGCACGCCGGCAATAATCCATCAAGACGGGTTGAAGCCCCCAGACCACGGCCATTTGCCGCAGAACCGTTTCATTCGGAGCCGGTGCGATAATCTTGGCCTTGGGGCGATGCCGTGCAATCAGCCGAGCGGTGCGCCCCGAAAGGGTCGGGGTAACAATCGCATCGGCCTGAATTCGATTCGCGAGATTCACCACCGTTTCTGTAATCAAATCATCAATCGTGTATTCCGACAGTTTCAGGGCCGTTACCGGATGCCCATGTTCTGCCAAATGAGATTCCGCCTCGATGGCGATGTTCGACATACATTGAACACTGACGATCGGATAATCCCCAACGGCCGTCTCGCCCGAAAGCATCACTGCATCGGTCCCATCATAAATCGCATTGGCCACATCCCCCGATTCCGCACGGGTCGGGCGAGGATTTTTTCTCATCGAATCGAGCATATCCGTTGCCGTTATCACAGGTTTGCCCGCCACACGAGACAGGGCAATCAATCGCTTTTGAACAGTGGGGACTTTTTCGAGCGGAATCTCGACACCTAAATCCCCCCGAGCCACCATAATCCCATCGAAAGCATCAATAATCGCTTGGGCATGTTCCACCGCTTCGGGGCGTTCGATTTTGGCAAGAATAGGGATAGCCCCTAAGCCGAATTCCCGAGCTTGGGCACGCAATTCCTGAGCCGATTCCGGAGAACGAACAAACGAAAGAGCCAACCAATCGGCCCCAGCTTGGGCGGCAATCCGCATCGCTTGCCGATCTCGATCGGTGATCGGGGAAATGGTCAGGGCCGTATCGGGAAGGTTAATCCCTTTATTGGGAAGTAATTCCCCCCCCACAATCACACGGGCCACTAACGCATTTTTCTCAAAGCGATCGGCCACACATTGTAAACGCCCATCATCCAATAAAATTCGTTGACCAATCTTCACATCACTGAGAATTTCGGGTTCCGTCAGGCAAATATCTTCTGGGGCATTCCGATTTTGATCCAGACAAAAGCGAATCGTATCGTTGATGTTCAACCGCAAAGGGGCGAGCATTTTGGCTCGCAATTTGGGGCCGGGAAGATCCGCCAAGACCGCCACATTTCGACCCAATTCATGGGCCATTTGACGGAGCGTCGCGACCCGTTGTACATGTTCTTCAGCCGATCCATGAGAAAAATTGATCCGAGCTACGTCCATCCCTGCTTCGATGATGGCACGCAATACGGAAGGGGGATCGGTACTGGGTCCCAAAGTAGCAACAATACGGGTTCGACGCATGAAAAAACTCCCCTCTATAGAGAATCGATAGAGACAATCGAGGCTTATCTTACATTGTGCAAGGGAATAAAGAGAGAAAACCTGTAGAAGGAAAGAAAAATCTTCAATATGCAGGGTGAACCCTTGTCAAAATTCGCATCTCGTTTTATAAAGAAATTTCCACACTCGCCGAGGTGGCGGAATTGGCAGACGCGCCAGCT
>CAZFDX010000373.1:0-2609 GCA_964518325.1 uncultured Alcaligenaceae bacterium
CCCGAGCCCGCCCCTCATCACGAATTGACAAACACAAAGGACGGGGAACACATGAAACCGATCGAACCCAAAGGACCAGCGAAACAGAATCCAAAAGAGGATCCGAAAGAGGCTCCGAAAGAGAATACGAAAGAGGCTCCGAAAGAGAAAACACCTACGGGCGAAGTCCTCACCGTTCCCCCCCGCGATGTCACCCCCAAGCGAAACGATAATCCCCCTGCCAAAATTGGGGAAATCGAATCAGGGGTGGTCGGGCGTGTGATTATTGGCGGCAAAGCAGCCCAAGGGGTCGATGTGACCTTTCATTCGTTGAAGGAAAATAAACGCTATACGGGAACCTCGGGACCAGAAGGGGTCTTCACGATCAGCAATCTTCCTTTAGGGATGTACAAAATTACCTTAAAGCCAACGGAGCAAAGCAAAGTCAAAATAGGTCCTGCTTATGAAAAGGTCGACACAACCACCTTACGATTTGAATTGGAAAAGCCCGGTGAGAAGTTTGATGTCATTTTGGAATAAGCGAATGAGTTGACAGTGATTCTGGGGAATAATTAAAAAAGGTAGCATGATATAAATGCACGAACCCTCAGCAGAGCTGAGGGTTCGGCGTATTCGGGAGCAGAAATCAATCGAATTAGGAATTGGTGCTTGCAGCAGCAAGCGTGGCCCCAATGAGCGAGCGAAGCATTTGGGCGCAGGTCACTCCTCGGGCAGCAGCAAGAGCTTCAAGGCAATGGCCTGTGCCCGAGTAATCAAAAGAGGAAGTTCAATAACCTCGGGGTCGTTCCAAGGATTTGTAGGAAAGGCATCAGTAGGCGGGAGAAAACCCGCAGCGGCGTCGATGCTACTTGGCGATGATGGTGCTTTGGGGTTGATCACAATCCCCTCTCCTCAGTTGGTGAGGCATGTTCGATCCTACGGATCGTGCCTCTCAATCCGTAGGAGAGTATTACTCGATTTTAGAATGATTAGACGCTAAAATCTCGTCCAATTCTTTTTCTAACCGAACAATCACACTTTGGGCTTTTTCCGGTCGATCCCGCAGAGCTAGTTCCACCCAGCCGATGACCGTTCGACAGGATTGCTCGGGGTCGGCCACTGAGTGGAATATACCTGTGGCTGCCTCAAGTATTGCAGTCCCTTGTTTATGAGTGGACTCAAACAAGGCGGCTGCTTCGAGTAATGGCAACCGATTCGCAATCACCCGTTGAACGATCGCTTGCTTCTGGTTGATCCCCGAAAGGACAACCGGACAGACATTTAGGTTCATTTGGTTGGGCGTCTCTGCCCGTAATTGTGTGGTCGCCATATAAAACACCTCAATCTTAAGAACTGGTCTTTGACGAAAGCAAGATTCTCAGTTCATCGGCAGTGCAAAACGACCACCCGAGAGAATTTCTTTGCAAGTCGGATGCCAATTCAGATTTCTGGAAATTATTTGTTGTAAAGTACTATCGATTCAATACTTTAGGATAAAAATCTTTGTAGGAGGAAATCTCTTTGCCAAAATCTTTGCTTTTCTTCCAAGCATATACCGCGAATTCTTGCCTAAACCTTATACGCCTATGATCCGATTTCGTTGCCCGAGTTGCGGTATCCTTTTAGGCATTTCCCCAAGAGCCGCTGGAATCACCACTCCTTGCCCACTTTGCCGGCAGATGGTGTTGGTTTCGGCACAATCTCAACCGGTTCGCGAGGGCCTGCCCGCAGATTCTCGGGTCGTTCCTCCTTTTCCAGAGGTTCCTATCTTATTGGAACCCCCGCCGTTGTCGGCCAAATTGAGCCTGCCTCCCGATTCTGCCAAAGCGACGGTGACCCGTTTCGAGTCAATCCCTGCTGGTATTGTACCCAAAGCAGTCAAAACCGCAGCTTTTTTGATGATCTTGGGCGTTCCCGTGAGTCTAATCAATCTGATTTTCTGGGGCCTCCTCTCAGGAGGGGTTTGTTGTCTGAGTCCTTTGAATCTTTTGAGTGTGGTTTGGCCGGTACTGGGGTTGGTTCAGGGGATACGCCTCCTCAAAGGGGTGGCCCGTCCTGAGATAACTATTCTTCTGCAAATTTTACTGGTTTGCAATATCGATTTTATCAATTTTTTCTTAGGAATCGCTGCCTTTGCTTTCCTCAGTCATCCGACCTCTCGGGCGTATTTTGCCGAAAAACTTTGATCGAAGCCCCATCGTAGCAGGGGTATCGGTGCAACTTTTGGGAGTTTCCTAACTCTATAATAACTGCTGTCAAGATTCTAAATTCCATTTGAGGAGACGTAACGAAATGGCTGTTGAGAAGATGGAGTTCCGTACCGAGCTGAGACAACTTTTACACCTCATTACCCATGCTCTTTACTCGAACCGCGAGATTTTTCTTCGTGAATTGATTAGTAATGCTTCCGATGCCATTAACAAAGCTCGTTTCGATTCCTTGGATAATGCCGAGAAACTTGGTAACGACCGCGATTGGAAAATTCGATTAATCCTCGACAAGCAAAACCAAACTTTAACGGTCTCGGTTAACGGGATTGGAATGACTCGGGATTCCATTGTCGAGAATCTGGGCACAATTGCCAAATCGGGCACGAAGGCCTTTTTAGAAAGTTTGAAGCAAACCAAAGA
>CAZFDX010000374.1:0-4766 GCA_964518325.1 uncultured Alcaligenaceae bacterium
ATGCACTCCGCCTGCAAAAAGCCGGTGTGCGGTTCTGCATTCGTTCCAATGGATCGAGCAATACACGGAACTTGCCCTACGAGGCAGCCATGGCGGTCAGTTATGGCCTTTCTCCCGAAGAGGCACTCAAAGCGATTACGCTAACACCCGCACAATTTTTTGGCCTTGAAAACGAACTAGGAACCATTGCTGCGGGGAAACGGGCCAACCTGATTTTAACCACAGGGGATATTTTACAACCATCAACGCAAGTCCATGCGATTTGGATTGATGGAAAGCCTTTGGAGCCGACAAGTAAACAAACCCGTCTTTACGACAAGTATCGGGAACGACTCCAAGAATTCAAATCGGGTAAAATCCCCCTAGGCACCAAGTAAAGCCGTTTCCGCAATCTCGCCCCCCACATCGTTTTGATTCCACCACGATCACTTGAACGGCCCCACATCGATTCGGATCAACCACATCGTTTTGATTCAAGCACATCGTTTTCACCCGACTGGCAGCGCCCATCGATCACGGGTCTTCGTTCGGTTGAACCTGTCGCCGAATGTTTGTATCTATGCAATATGATAGGCTCCACAAAGAAAGGGAATCCCTTTGCCGGTGTGCCGGTGATTTCTGGGCCAACGGCTTCGGGCAAGTCGAATTTGGCCTTGCGTTTGGCAGAAGAACTAAACGGGGAAATCATCTCGGTCGATTCGATGACCCTTTATCGCGACATGAATATCGGTACGGCCAAGCCCACCCGAGAAGAGCAAGCCCGCGTTCCTCATCACCTCATCGATGTACTCGATCCATCCGAATCGGCTCATGTGGCTTGGTGGCTTGAACAAGCACAACGAGTTTTGGCAGAGATTCGCTCGCGGGGGCGTTTGCCGATCTTTGTGGGGGGAACGCCCATGTATCTGAAAGCGATGATTCATGGCCTTTTCGATTCTCCCCCTGTCGATGTGCAGATTCGTCAACAGTTAGAGGAACAGGCGGCTCAACTGGGGAATGAGGCATTCCATGCTCAACTGAAAGAGGTCGATCCCATAACGGCCTCTCGTTTACATCCCAACGATGTGCGACGGGTGGTACGGGCGTTGGAAGTTTATCGCTTATCGGGGAAGCCCCTTTCGGCATGGCAAACGCAAGGTTGGTTCGATGAAAGCCAACCCGCAGCAGACCAAATCCCGAAAATTTGGGTGATCGATTGGCCAAGGCAGGAATTGCACCAGCGAATTAACCAGCGGGTCGAGGCCATGTGGCAAGCCGGTTGGGTGGAGGAAGTTCGTCAGCTTTTACAGCGTGAAAAACCCCCGAGTAAAGAGGCCCTGCAAGCATTAGGCTATTCTGAGATTATCGCGTTTCTGAAAGGAGAGAAAAATTTTACTCAGACCATAGAAGAGATTTCGGCTCACACGCGGCAGTTCGCCAAACGACAAATGACTTGGTTTCGTGGGCTGAAGGTTTGTGAGTTTGTACCGGCCAAAACTTCTTACGAACAATGGGTAGAAAAAATAGTTGAATTGACGTCGGCTTCGAGTTAATGTAACAAATAATGTTGAGAACCGAACCCTTTTTGCCGTGATCGTTGAAAGAAGCACAGAAAAAAGCCCAAGAAACATCTAACAAAACCGTAGAATGTGCTATCATCGAATAAGGGTGAGGTGCCAACCATGTCCGCGGTAAGTGGCGGGTATTATATTGTTCCAATAAAACCAGCCCTTTGAGTCTATCACTGAAGAGGAACCCAATGAAGACGTTGACCTTCCAAGTCATTGAAGGGGTTGATAAAGGCCGAATCTATCGGGACCTTCCTGTTCCGGTCACGATCGGTCGAGAAGAGGGGAACCTTCTCCGTTTGAACGATGAACGAGTCTCGCGATTCCATGCCAAGGTCCAACAAGAAGATTCGGACGTGATTTTAACGGACTTGGAAAGTACCAATGGCACGCGAGTGAACGGACAACCCGTGCAAATCCGACGTTTGCGCGTGGGTGACCAAATCAACTTGGGCCGATCGATGTTGCTGTTTGGAACCCTAGAAGAAATTGCTGCGAGAAAATCGGCCACCAAGGCCGAAGCTGCCGCTGCGAACGGTCTGATTGAAGGGACCGTTGCGGGGACCGTTCCAGGGGATGATCTGGGTTTTGATTTGGCTCCGAGTAGCCCGACCTCGCCGGGGGATAAAACTGCTTTCGGATGGGGGGCCTCGGAATCGCAATTGCCCCCGCTGCCGCTCAAACTCACACCGGCTCAAGCGGCCCGTTTGGCGGAAATTTTCGACTTTCTGCATCGTGGCTTGGCCTTGGCCACCGAGAATATCCAAGCCAATGAAGATGCCACCGAAGTTCGCATTCAATTTGCCGAGTGGCAAAGCATCCAAGCCACCCAGCTCTTCTTAGCTCGATATATGAGAATGGTTGCCGATCCCGATCATTCCGCCGACTGACCCCTTTTTGAAGTATCGCATTTCCCGATCATTCCGCTGTTGGATTCCTTCGGTAGAGAATCGTTTTGCCTAAACGATCGTGCTACCGTTTGATTCTTACGATCAATCGTTTTTCCAAATCATTCGCACTACCGTTTGATTCTTACGAGAAAGGAATGGGTTAGCAGGAGTTGATCCGGCGATGGAATCGTCTCGGATTGAATTGTTTGATTCTGATCGGATTCTACCGTTTGATTCTTAGGAAAATGGAATGATTGATTAGGGCTTGGGTTGGGGTTGATTGCGTTTCAAGAAGTCAATGACTCGATCCCGTGCGAAATCGGGGATATTATCCAGTTCCTCTTCGTTCAGGCGGCCATCTTGATTCTTGTCGTACTGGGAAGCAATCGCTTTGATTGTCTCGGGAATAATAAAGCCTTCCTTGGGAATGTCAGATTCACCTTTCTTTTTGACGTTCGGAGGAGGGCTTGAGCCGAGAAGTTGCCCAAGAGCGGCCCCTCTCATTCGCATGACCTTCTTCATGTCGTCCATGGTATCGGTGATGACCTGAATGCCGAACAGAGCCATTTCGTCATAGGTTTGTTCTCCCCAGCGCACCGTCTTAGGTGGGCTACTGGGATTGCGGGGGTTTTCGCTGCTGTTATCGAAGACCGCTTCAAATTTGACTCGCGAGTTCTTCGGGATTTTTACAGGTTCAGCAAAGTAGTACGATCCTTGCCAGTTGAAGTCCCAATCTTTGATCCAAATCAAGGGGATTTCTTTCCCCTCGGGAGTTTCGGCCCACGCCTTGATTTCTTTCCCAATCAAGTGCATGTGCGGGAATGCACTCAGAGCTTGCACATCGCAAGGCAGCGGTTCGGTCGTGGTGCTGACTCGGTAATTCTTTTCGCCGGGTTTGATGTTCAGGGCCGTATAGGCTAAGCCGATTCCCCCCACGATTTTTTCAGCCGGTTTCTTGGTGAAATAGACACCAACCTGAGAACGATCTTTCTCTTCCTTACCTGTGGGATGATAGTGAATTTGTAAAACCAAATCGGAGCCTTTGCGGATGTATTTGCCAACACCTTCGGGGAGCTGCTCGGCACCGGTGCCCGGCGCCCAAGCTCCTAAACCTCCGGTGGGGAAGAAGCCCGGTCCGCCAAAAGCGCGATAGCCGTATCCCTTCTCAGACTCATCTTTCCGACGGGCAATTCCCGAAGAATCCAAATACATAATGGCATGGTGAACTACGGAACGATTGCCCGGACGGAACTCCACAGCTGCGACGGTTTTATCTTCATCGATGGGAATCGGGATCACGAAGCATTGTTGAATATCCCTTCCATTGGCAGGGATCGTGAAGGCCTCTTTCATTTCAAGGATCATATCGGGCTTGCCAATTTGCCAACCTTCGGGAAAGTTCGGCACGGGGGGAAGGTCTTTGGCGTTCCCTTCCGGAGCGCCGGCCTTGGCCCAGGCTTTGAGGGTCGCTAACTCGGCCTCGGTCAGTTTCCGTTCATGGGCAAATTTGCCATAGCCCGATTCGGCCTTCCATGGGGGCATCTGCTTCGATTCGGTCACTTGCACAAGGAAATCGGCCCGTTTTGAAGCATCTTTGTAGGTTAGTAAGGGGAACGGGCCTACTTCACCGGTCCGATGACAACCGGCACAATGCTTCCAAAGAATGGGGGCCACATCTTTATTGAATGTCGGATCGGCAGCAACAACCGGTGTCAACCAAGTGAGCATCCCGAGCGTCCCGAGCGCAACGACGTACCAAAGTTTCACGAATTCATCCTCCTTTGTTTCCTCCTATTACCCAAGATAGACACCTTATGTTTCAGAAGCTATCTTCTTCGTAGAATGTTCACAGAAATCTTTCCCTAGGATTGGCTTGTGGCTAAAGAAACCTTGCGTGTTCCCCTTTCGGAGTTACCGTACCAAACGGAAGGAATTTTTTTTGCCATTCTAACCGAACGGCGGGCCGGCAAAACCCGAGACGGCAAACTTTATTATTCTTGTCGCATTCGCGATCGCCATCGCCAAGCCAGTTTTATGGTCTGGGAAAATAGCCCCCACTTCGAGCTTTGTCGAGATTCTTGGAGCGAGGGGAAATTCTTCAAAATCAAGGGCACACTTTATCATCATGAAAAATATGGGTTGCAACTCGAAATCGGGTTGATTCGCTATGTCGAGGATCGGGATCGGGAAGATAGCTTTTCCGAGGCGGACTTTGAACAGGTTTTGCCGATTGCGCCGGAGCAAGTATCCAATGAATTGGTTCACCTTGCCGAACTCGGAGTCGCTTTAGAACCCCTGTTCTGCTTACTGTTGACTTGTGTGAATCAAA
>CAZFDX010000375.1:0-2587 GCA_964518325.1 uncultured Alcaligenaceae bacterium
AACCCCCAAGCCGATCCGCCAAACCGAAGCATTCGCAGGCTCACAAGCAGTGTGCGTGGAGCAACTCATTCCGACTTGTGGAGGGGAATCGGTCCGAACCTCATCAAGCAAGTGATTCATAAGGGCTATTCTAGGATGGCACCAAGAAACGAACGCGTTTTAGATTTTTTATCGAAGGGTTAAACATGAAGCCCCGCCAAGGAGATTTTGTATAATAATCGGAAGAGTAACCTTAAACTCAAACTGTGATCTAAATAACTTCATGCCTCTGGGAAAGTCCAGAGATCAAGTCAGGAGAAATTAAGTCAGGAACAACGTCGGTAGCTCCTCCTACCGAGCGCAAAGTTCAGGAACTGGAATCGGTAGCCATTCGGTTCGCGGGTGACTCCGGTGACGGGATGCAGTTAGCTGGTACCCAATTCACCAACGCTTCGGCGATTTTTGGTAACGATATTTCGACGTTTCCGGACTTCCCTGCCGAAATTCGCGCCCCCGTTGGCACCCTTCCAGGGGTATCGGGTTTCCAAGTCCATTTTTCAAGCCACGAAATTCACACCCCAGGGGATATTCTCAATTGCCTTGTCGTGATGAATCCCGCTGCTTTGAAAACGAATCTCCCTGACCTCGAACCAGGGGGGATACTCATCGTCAATATCGACTCTTTCAAAGAAAACGATCTCAAAAAGGCAAAATACAAAGTCAACCCGCTCGAAGATGGTTCTCTCAAAAACTACCGAGTGATGCCTGTTAAAATCGACACCTTGAACCTCGAAGCGGTCAAAGGGTGCAACCTGACCCCTCGGGAGCAAGATCGCTGCAAAAACTTCTTTGCCTTGGGGTTGGTCTATTGGCTGTATGAAAGACCTATGGAGCCGACCATCAAGTTTTTACAAAAGACTTTCGGTACCCGTAAACCCGACGTTTACGAAGCGAATCTTCGTTCACTCAAGGCAGGTTACAACTACGGCGAAACGGTAGAGGCCATGCCGATCCACTATCGAATTCCCAAAGCGAAAATCGCGCCGGGAACCTATCGAAAAGTGACCGGTAACGAAGCCATCTCCATGGGGTTAATCACTGCCTCGCAACTGGCTAATAAAACCTTGGTGTACGCAAGCTATCCCATTACTCCCGCTTCGGACATTCTGCACGATCTAGCCAAACGCAAAGATTTCGGAGTAAAAGTCTTCCAAGCGGAAGACGAAATCGCTGCGTGCGGTGTGGCGATCGGTGCGAGCTGGGGGGGGGCCATCGGGGTGACCGGTACGAGCGGACCGGGCGTTTGCCTCAAGGCCGAAGCCATTAACCTTGCTGTGATGACGGAACTTCCCTTGGTGGTCATTGACGTGCAACGGGGTGGCCCCAGTACGGGGCTGCCGACGAAAACGGAACAGGCAGACCTCTTGCAAGCCCTTTATGGCCGCAACGGTGAATCCCCCGTGGCCGTCTTGGCACCGCGATCCCCTTCCGATTGCTTTAACATGAGTATCGAAGCCGTTCGGATCGCCACGCAATTCATGACCCCCGTGTTCTTACTTTCCGATGGATATATTGCCAACGGAGCGGAACCATGGGCGATTCCCGACCTCGCCAAACTTCCCAAAATTGAAATTCACCACCCCACCACGCCGAACCATACCGAAGGACCCACCCACGAAAACGATGCCGGCGAGATCAGCAAGTTCCTTCCTTATAAACGAAACGAAATGTTGGTCCGTCCTTGGGCGCTTCCCGGAACACCGGGTTTAGAACACCGAATCGGCGGGATCGAAAAACAAGACATTACCGGTAACGTGAACTACGAACCGGCCAACCATGAACATATGGTTCGCACGCGGGCCCGCAAGGTCGAAAATATCGCTCAAACAATTCCGGATTTGGAAGTCGAAGGGGAAGCCAGCGGTGATCTCTTGGTGATCGGCTGGGGAGGTACCTACGGTTCGATTAAAACGGCCGTGGAACGAGCGCAACGCAAGGGGCTTAAAGTTTCACAAGTCCATTTCCGTTACTTGAACCCGTTCCCCAAGAATACCGCCCAAGTCTTCAAGAACTTTAAGAAGTTTCTCGTGCCGGAACTCAACGCAGGCCAATTGCTGTTGCTGTTACGCGGGAAGTTTTTGATCGATGCGGTGGGCCTGAACAAAATTCAAGGTAAGCCGTTTTTGGTCAGCGAAATTGAATCGGCCATTGAAAAAATGTTAATCTAACAACGCACCCCAAACCTAAGGACATTACACGAACCCGAACCAAATAGAAATAAATATCATGGCTACCTCATTACCTACCCTGAAACCCGAAGATTTTGCCAGCGACCAAGAAATTCGTTGGTGCCCCGGTTGCGGGGATTATTCGATTCTCGCTCAAATGAAAAAGGCACTCACGACCGTTCCCTTCCCCAAGGAGAAAATGGTCTTCGTGTCGGGCATCGGTTGTTCGAGCCGATTCCCCTACTACATGAACACCTACGGCTTCCACACCATTCACGGCCGTGCCCCCACTTTTGCCACTGGTTTGAAATTAGCTAATCCCGATTTGATGGTTTGGCTCGTCACGGGTGATGGCGATGGTTTGTCGATCGGTGGAAACC
>CAZFDX010000376.1:0-3230 GCA_964518325.1 uncultured Alcaligenaceae bacterium
CTTGTAAAGCGATTCAAGTGTTGGCCCCTATGAATAAATCGGAATTGGGCGTCCGCAATATCAATCTCCAGCTTCAACAAGCCCTGAATCCCCCTGAGAAAGGGAGGGTACAAGTTGAGCGATTTGGCTGGACTTTTCGGGTGGGAGATAAAGTTTTACAAACCCACAATAATTATCAAAAGGAAGTGTTTAACGGGGATATTGGAAGGATTGTAGGAATTGATGACCAAGAAAGTGAAGTATTAGTAGAATTTGAAGGGAGAAATGTTCTATATGATTTTGGTGAGCTAGATGAGCTAATGTTGGCCTACTGTACGACGATCCACAAAAGTCAAGGCTCGGAACATCCCGCTGTGGTGATTCCCCTCCATACCCAGCATTATCTCATGCTGCAAAGGAATCTACTCTACACGGGTATTACCCGAGGGAAACAAATGGTGATTGTCATCGGAAGCCGAAAGGCTTTTGAAATGGCCATCCGTAACCAAGAACGGGCGATGCGTTTTTCGCTGTTGCGGGAACGTCTGGCTGCTGTTGAAAGTCACGAATCCACTGAGAGGGTCTGAGAATGCGACGTCGTTCACCCGAAGAATGGCGAGACTGGGTCGCCGAATTTTCACAGGGGCAATACACCGAGGCTTGGCGGGGAATCATGTGTTTCCTCCGCTGGGTTCAAATTCGTACCGACAACGGCTATCCTGTCCCCAACAACTATGAAGCACTCGAAGGAGACCTGTACCATTCTCATTTACTCCGTCGGATGCTGGCGGGAAAAGACCCCTTATTGAATCCCCCGCCGGAATCTTTTGGCTACCCTTGGTATGAGCTAGCGGAGCAAGGTCACGCGGAACCCACGGAGGTTCGACCTTGGGAATATGCGGAAGATAAATTGTTAATCAATCAAGCCGTTTGGAACATTATCGAGAAAAAATCCGATAACGAGTATATTCTGAGCTACAAGGCCGACCCGACCTATTATCTTTTGAAGAAAAACGATGACAAATGGCGGATCATTCGCCTGCAACGGCCTGTGTAATCACCTCATCCTTTCGAGTTACTAGCGATGGTAGGTATGATGTTCACCATCATCACCCTCACCCTCACCCTCACCCTCGCCCTGATCGTCAGAACGAACACCATTTCCCTTATGATTATCGTTCATTAGGAACAGGGCTATTCTCATTTTTATGGGTGTCGGGGGGGGGGCATAGCATCGATAGATGGATTCGCGAATTTCACAGGGTCGAGCGAGCTGGCGATGGATTCATTTATTTTTTAGGGGTTGCAGGCGGGGGCGTCGCTTCGAGCGCTGCTTTCAATTCTGCGGCTAATTCGGCAGGGGCAGTTCGGGCCAGATTCTGAGCCACCCAGCGATGACGTTTCACAATTTCTGCGGCAGGAATCGTTGTGATTTTCAGATCGGGATGATCGGCTTTCAGACGTTCTAAATCGGCACTGGAAACTAACGACATGCTCAGGTCCAGTTCTTTCAGACGACCTTTCATCCCCTTGAGATGTTTCAATCCATTATCGTAACTGACCACCGCTTCCCAGAAACCTACGCGAGTGACCTTCGGCATTTGGGCAATCGAGGAAAGGGCGGCTTCGGTCACACGCCCCGTGGCCATTTCCCCGACGGAAAACGATTCCAAATTGGGGTGCTTTTCAAAGAAGCGAATTCCTGCTTCACTAGCCCGAGAATGGAAGACCGTGAAATGTTTTAGCCCCTTGATTTTAGCGACTTGTTCCATTCCTTTATCGTTGAAACTCATGCCAATTTTAATGTCCTGAAGTTTCGATTCCGAGAGAGCATCGTAGCCGCTGCCGTCATATAAATCGATCTCGGGATGATTGCCAACGAAACCGTTATGATCCCAATGGATGCTCCGCAATTCGGGCAAGGCTTTGAATGTCCGAATTGTTTCATTCCGAAGCCAAGGCCCATTCCCACTCAAGGCGAGAATATGCCCTTGTGCATCGTATGCACAAGCAAAGAACCCCCCACGATTGGGGCGCGGGTCTTTTTTCACTTCCATTTGCCAATACTTAACGTCCTTGGTATCGACCCCGAGATTCGTAAGAGTTTTTTTCATACCATTTTGAACCCAACCGTAAACCGGCACCACTTCGGGTTCATACTTCTCAACGGCCACGAGTTTTTGGATGATTTTGGCCTCTTCCGGAGCCACCGGAGGCTTGATATCGTCCGCAACTAAGGGGGGCAGACAAACCATCAGGCACCACAAAGACAAGAAACGATTCATGATCGTCCTCAATAATAATCAGTTGAGCAGAGGTATATTTTCTGCCCCAACTTTCGGAAAGTAAAGAGAGAGAGAGACGATGCCGACCGTGAAGGGATGTTCTGCTTGAATCTTCGCTCGTTTCTTCATCCGATACGGGTGGGGTTCGGCAGCTGAGCATCTGTACGTTCTTCTTGGTTTAATCTTCGCCCGTTTCTTCATCCGGTACGGGGGAATCGAAGGGGGCTTTTTCAAAGCGGATTAATTGCTTGCGGAAGTAAGGGTTTTTGGGTTCCATGCGAGCGCATTTTTGCATGAGTGCTAAGGCCTCTTTACGATCCCCTTGACGGAAGCGGATTTCCGCTAAGGTATCCCAATACCCTGCCGAATCGGGAGAGAGTTCAACGGCTTTTTCGGAATGTTTTCGAGCTTGATCTAAATCACGAATACAATTCACCATCACCCAAGCTAAGCTATTGCGGAGTTCGGGATTATTGGGGTAATCCTTAATTAAATCTTCGTAGCTTTTCTTCACAATGTTGTAAATTTCGTTGGCCTCTTTTTTCTTCCCTTGTTTATCTAAAATCGGCACCAGCCCAATGGCCAGATCGACATTACGCGGGTGATTTTCGAGGGCATCGCGAATGAGTTTCATGGCCTCGTCGGTCTTCCCTTCCTTCAACAATGCCTGCGCCCGAAAGGTTTTGATTACCTGTGGGATGGTCAGGTAACTTCCTGCATTGACGAACGAAACGGTACTAAAAATCATTTGGGCTAAATCCTTTTCGTACAGGTCGGCCGCTCGTTGATAGTCCCCCTTTCTGGCCAAGTAGCGGGCGGTGCGAACATGAGCATTCCCTTCGGCCACCCCGTTGAACCAACTGGTTTCCATAATAATGTTGATGGCCTTTCGGGCTTCCTCATGAAAGCCTCGTTCTGCCAAATCTTCGGAAAATTTCATCCGCTTATCCGAGTCGGCCAACGGAA
>CAZFDX010000377.1:0-6002 GCA_964518325.1 uncultured Alcaligenaceae bacterium
CTTTTGAAGTCGCTGACAAGCTCGTTCCAAGGCGGGAAAATCGCTCCCTTCTTCTTGATGGGGGAAGGATCGGGAACGAATAGCATTTTTTAAGTGTTGGAACGAAGGAAACGGGAGAGTTCCCTTGCCCGAACCCCCTGCAACCAATTTGAGGAAAACGGGGCGATCGTGGAAAGCCGCACCATCTGCCTCTAGGATCGATGCGAAATCGGGGAAAGATTGCGTGAGCGGGCCGACTTGATATTTCTCGAAGAGCGCCTGCTGCCGCCGTTTCGAGGCATCGATTTGAATCGCCTGCGCCCCGTTCCACACTCGGTTTTTTCCAAGGGCTTTCTCGGCCTGTTCCAGCCAGTTTTTGGCACGCACAAAAACCGGTTCCGGCAAATCGACATCGTAGGAGGTTGCACTCAGCCGGTTCACTACCAAATTATAATGGTGGGGATCGAAATGAGTCTCGGCTTGTTGTGGATCGAGCGATTCGGCAAGCCAACCACGTTTCCATAACTCCCGTGACAAATGGGCCTGCTCGGGAGCGCACATTTTTCCCGTTCGTTCAATGAGGGCAATTTTAGGATAGTTCACGATTTGGCTCCCTTTGCAATATCTGTATCTGCCGCAGCGAATCCATTTCGATCAATTTAGAAAATCGGTCGGGTTCTTTCATCTAGCTCAATTCCCGATTGATGAACCTGATTGATCTGCCCTCTGATTGGGGTGATTTAGGTAAATGGTGGATTAAGGAGTCGAAAGCCTTTGGATTCGGTTTCGTTGTGATTTTTCGAGCGCAGGAATCGCTCACACAAGGATAACAAGGATAGGAACGAACAGGGAGCAAAATGGAAAAGGACAGTGAAAAAAAAGGTGCCGATGTCGCTACCCTATTGGACCAAAGTAAAGTCGGAACTATCGAGTGAGGAAGGTTGCTGCTTCATGTTGGGATTTTGGGAGGCAATCACGAAACGTAAGGTATGATCGCAAAGTTGAATCGTATCCCCATCCTTCAGGCGAGCGACCCCTTGAAGTTTGGCACCGTTCAAGAGGGTGCCGTTTTTAGAAGCAATATCGTGGATTTCGCAGCTCAGATCGCTATGAACGATGACGACACAATGCCTTCGGGAAACCGTGACGTCATCAATGATGACATCATTATCAGGGAGACGACCGACACTGTTGACCCCAATATGAAGGGGATAAGGTTTCCCGCGATCGAAAAGCCAGCAAACAGGGGTTTCAAGGGGTTTAACTGGAACGTCAACGGGGGACAAGGTTGCTAAGTTGGCGGAGTTCTCTTCTGTGGTGCGAACGACACCCACTTTGGTATGCATACCTTGTGCTATATCCACCTGCATCCGAGCTTGGCGGAAAGCATTCAAACGTTCATCGTTTTGGAAATGGATACTCTGAAGCCGAGGGTCCACGACTCCCACCCCCTTTGTGTTAGTTAGTCAAATGAATCTTATATGACTATTGGAATCCTCAGTCAAGGGAATAGGTATACTTTCAGATTATTTTAAGAATTTTATTCCACTTTAACCAAGGATTCCAACAATTACGGAAACCTATTTCGGTTCCAACTATCGAACTATGGGTTGCGAAAGAATCGATATTTTCGCCACTCTTGTGAGATGTTTGGTTTCTAATATCGATTCAGAACTTTACAATTAGTAATACATCTCCGCCCGTAACTTCTTACAAGGAAGAACCATATGGTAAACAAGCCTTTAGAATTTCGACCGACTCACCATGATCTTTCCAAAGAAGTGCGCCAAGCCATGGTGAACCTGCTGCAACAGCATCTTGCCGATACCTTGGACTTGGCCCTTCAGGTGAAACAGGCGCATTGGACGGTTCGCGGCCCGCAATTCTTACAACTTCATGAACTCTTCGACACTCTCAACTCGGAACTTTTGGGAAATGGCGACGATTTGGCCGAGCGGATCACGGCACTGGGGGGGGTTCCTCAGGGGACAATCCGCCAAGTTTCGCAACAATCCACGCTTCCCGAATACCCCATCTTGGCGGATGGCGCAGACCATGTGAAAGAGTTGGTTTCTCGATATGCCCAATTGGCGAAAGCCACCCGTAAGGCAATCGATGTTGCCTCCGAGAAAGGGGATGTCGGCACGGCAGACCTGTTCACAGGAATTTCCAGAAATTTAGATAAACGATTGTGGTTCCTTGAAGCTCATGTTTCCTAAGGCGTGAGGAAGAGGCGGGGAATTACTTCTCTTTCTTCGGGGTGTAACCTTTCCAGACCCATTCGATCGCATGGGGAAGGAACTGAGCTTGGGCATTGGTAATGCTATGGCCTGCCCCTTGACAGAATAGGTATTGATATTCGTAACCTTTTTCTTTCAGCACCTTGGCCATGCGATGATTGGCCTCGACCCAATCATGCATCCCATCGCGCATGACATTGGGATTCAAAAGGTCTTGATCCCCCACCGAAATGAAAATTCGGATGGGCTTTTTAGGATTTTTGGGAATGAGCGTTTCGTGGAAGCCCCAAGCCCCATCGGGATATTTGGGATCGAAAGGCCAAGCCTGATTCACGAAGGTTCCCGAAGTGGTCAAGACACGATGATATAAATCGTTGCGGAACCAAGCCATAATCAGGGCGGCCGAGCCTCCCGAACTATTGCCCATGACCACGCGCCCCTCGGGGTCTGTGGTCAATTTGAGCTGATAATTCTTCTCAACACGCGGGAGAACTTCGGTTTCGATGTACTCGGCATAGTCGCCGTTCATGTTATCGTATTCTTTTCCTCGTTCATGACCTTGTGCGTCGCCTCCCCCGTTTGCCACCCAAATGACCACAATGGGAGGAATTCGTTTTTGAGCAATCAGATTGTTAAAAATGTTGAGCAACTCTGCGGGAGGTTTGCCATTCGGGCCATCGTGAATGATTTGGAACGGGGCTTCTTGATCGGTCTTTAATTGTTCCGGAATGTAAACGGTAATTTTTCGCTTGTAATCGATGGGGAAGGTTTCCACAATCAGCGTTTTAGGATTTTTCGGATCGACCTTTCCAAATTCTTTTCGAGCAATACCCGGATTAAAAAGTTTCGTTTCCTTAGAATCAATGACAAATTGTTCCACTCTTCCTTCAGGCACACCTTCCACTTTTTTTCGTTCGGGCGCCGGAGTGTATTTGGGGCCGATGACAAAATTATCGTAAGCATCCAACGGAGGTAGTTCCCCTTCTTTAAGAACCTTGAAGGGGGGAGCGCCTTTATCGTCGTATTTACGAACGGGGGGAGCCGCGAAGGCCATCCAAGAAAATAAGGCCAGCGTTAGCGAAGACATCGTCACTTTGTACATACACTCTCCGTTGTCGATGAAAAATGGTCCCAGCGGAATCGGCTTGGGTTCTCGCTAATCTACCCCAATGAGGATCATTTGGCACCGGAGAATTTCTCGTTGAACCCGAACATTTTCGCTTAATCCCAATTCGCTCTTCCCCCCCCCTCGGTGTGGAATCAATTCGTTCAAAAAATTCGGAAACGACGTGGAACCTTTGCGAAAGGATTATTTTCGATCCTTCTGAAGGGAATGAATTGGGGCTTATTTTAATTCACCCAGAAAAAGAGATTGCGTATTCTCTTCAAATACCAACGAATGATAATCTTGAGGAATGGCCCCTGCAATCATTTCGGCATAGGGACGCATGGAGATCAAAGGCCAATCGGTCCCATAGAGAAAACGGGTGGGTCGTTCCGCATATCGGAAGGCCGTGCGGATTTTGGTTTGGATGTCATCGAGAGCTGCCAATCGTTCCGCAGCTTGGGACTCGCTCTCGATCCCTTGGCCACTGGAAACCCACATGCCCGAAAGGTCCGCCCAAACATTCAGGTTTTTGTAAATCAATTCTGCCGCATCAATCGTCCACGGATTTCCTAAATGACATAACACAAATCGTGTATTCGGAAAATCGACCGCGACTTCATCGAGTGTGAGGGGATGGGCATATTTGAGTTTCGCATAAGGGGAAAACGTGTCGCCAGTGTGAAAAAAAACGGGGATGCGATAACGGGCCGCCATTTCATAATACGGATAATACCCCGAATCCGAGGCATAGTGGTGGATATACCCGAGATACACCTTGAACGCCACCACTTGTTTCGACTGCACGAGTCTTTCGACTGCCTTAAGGTGAGCGGGTTCCGCTGAACGAATGGGGTCGAGAATTCCAATCGCTTTGAGGTTGGGGACAAATTTAGCAATTTCCAAGGTTTTATTGATCCCCAACGGGTCGCGGTCGTCGGGCCAAGAACCCATCGCAAGGGCCATGCGGGTTCCCGAAAGTTTCATCTGCTCGGTCAGCACCCGTGAGACCGATTCCACACTCTCACGAAGTACGGGGGCTAAAGAACCCACACCCGACAGGTTCGGGGGGACAACGTGAATATGGCAATCAATCATATCTTTGACTCAGAAGGAAAATCGTGTCCCTTAGGATTCCGCTTTATTGCTACAAACGACCTAATTGTTATAATCCTTAGCTAAATTATTCCGGCTAGGCTTGTCAAAACTTCGCTCCTTGGGATAGTATGGGGTGATTGTCGATCTATCAATGGAAAGACGTGTTTAACCTTGGGTGAATTATGCCCGCTGTGACGAAAGATTGGTATTTGTTTCCACATGATCCGCAGAAGATTGAGCAATTACGTCGAGAATTGCAATGTTCGCCGGTGATTGCCCAACTGTTGCTGAATCGGGGTATCGATGAAGTCGCTCGGGCGCGTCTCTTTCTGGGAAATAGCCTGCAAAATCTTCTCAAACCCGAGGAATTGCCCGGTATTCCCGAGGCAGTGGAATTGCTCCATGCGGCCGTGCGAACAAAGAAAAAGATCATCGTCTACGGGGATTACGATGTTGATGGCACTACCGGAACCGCCATTCTTATCAATTTGTTGAACTCCCTCGGGGCCAATTGTGATTATTACGTTCCGCATCGCATCAACGAGGGGTACGGCCTAAACGAGGGAGCACTCAGAACATTAGCCTCGCAAGGTGCGGAAGTGGTGGTCAGCGTTGATTGCGGAATCACTTCCGTTCATGAAGCTCAAGTGGCTCGCGAATTGAATCTCCAACTGATTATCACCGATCACCATGAAATGAAAGAGACTTTGCCCCAAGCCGATGTGTTGGTTCATCCCCGTTTACCCCATACCAACTACCCGTTTGGGACGCTCAGCGGGGCCGGTGTCGCCTTCAAATTGGCTTGGGCCTTGGCCGTGCGATACTGTGGCAGCGAAAAAGTCACTCCCCATATTCGAGAAGTATTATTGAACGGCCTTTCCCTAGCCTGTTTAGGTTTAATTGCAGATGTGGTTCCGTTGCACGATGAGAACCGTATTTTAGTCAAAGCAGGTTTGAACCGATTGCTCGAAACTCCCATGATCGGGCTTCGCCGGTTAATCGAACGGGCCTCTTCAAAGCCAGATCAAAAAATCCAAGCGGAAGATGTGGCCTACAAATTAGCCCCGCGCATCAACGCCGTGGGCCGTTTAGGCTGCGCTCGACTGGTGGTCGAACTCTTCACCACTCAGGATGCGAGTCGCGCTCAGACGATCGCCGATTATTTGGATCAACTGAATAAGGAACGTCAAAGCCTCGAAAAACAGACGACCGAACAGGCCAAAGAACTCGCAGAAGCTACCGGCGCTCATAATCGTGCCGGTGTGGTTTTATTCCGACCCGATTGGCATATTGGGGTGGTCGGAATTGTGGCCAGCCGAATGGTCGAGTATCTTGGTAAACCGGTAATCATCTTGGGAGGCATCAACGAAACCGATTTGGCCTCCGGTTCCGGTCGATCGATTCACGGACTGGCCCTAAATGAAGCCCTTAAAAGTTGCGATGCCTATCTGCAGTCTCACGGGGGGCATGAGAAGGCCGTGGGTCTGAAAATCCATCGTGATAAAATTTCGGAATTTGCTGATGCCTTTGATAATTATGTGAAACAAAATTATCAACACAAAGAACTTCCCCGTCCCTAT
>CAZFDX010000378.1:0-14476 GCA_964518325.1 uncultured Alcaligenaceae bacterium
CTCGTTGAAGGTCTTCTTGGAAATGAGAAAATGCTGTTTTAGGCAAAGTGCTTGATCCTAATGATGGTTTGGATTTTACTTGATTGTGGAAAGACCTGAAACATTGTTCACAATGATGTTATCAGAAATCTCATCATACTCTATAGCTTCGTCATTAGGGAATACCACCGCCCAAAGATCGATAATCTCTTCTGGCTCTAAACCGGAATCTATTTTTTCCTTGATTCGAGAGAAGAGAACCTGATCGCTAGACGGAGCTTTCTCTTCTGGGAAAACTTCAAGAAAGACCTGCTTAAGTGTCGGACCGGAAAGTTTTGCGATTTGTTTGAGCAGGTATTTTGAAACGAATTGAGGCTTGTAAGATTTCATTGTTAATCTTCCTAAGTTAATGGAATGTGGAGTTATGAATCCTTAGGAATCCCTAACAAGGCCCTATCGATTCTCACCGAATCCATTATACCTTTGAACCATTATATACTTCATTTCGATTCAATATCACTTCAATTCAAAGATAATCTCAGAGCAAAAAATGTCCGCGAGATCGTATTGATGAATGGTTCTGGCGTGTCCCGTTGGTGAGACCCGAGCTGGTTGAACACAATAGTAAAAACAACAGGAACACAACAAAGCAAAACCAACTCACAACCCTATAGGGTGATCTTTCTCATTACCATTTTCAAAATCGAGAACAGCATCATTCCAATGGGACAGGGTTTACGAGAAATAACCTTATTTGGCATTCTCGAATTGGGTTTGGATTCGGGCATCGACTCGAAACGATTCGTGGCAGAGATTACAAGTTTTAGCAAGCAGGACAAGGTTCGCTCGTGATTTTTCGAGGTCTTTATCGGCGAGACTGCGAGCCAAGAGTGTTGCATGATCCCGTAGTTGTGTTGCTTTCGTCATCCATACGTCCTGAGCGGCCTTTGATTTGGGTGGCCGAAGCATCAGGAGGTTTCCGTTCTCGGCAATCAGCAGGGCTTGTCCCCGAGCAAAGACCCATCCTTCCTGATCGGGTTTTTCTTTCAGCAATTTGTTCAATCCTTCAAGATTGGGAAGGGCAATCCCTTCCATCAGGAGTTTGGTTTCAGCAACGGGTTCGAGTTTAGGCGGCAGTGTGGGGAGAGGACGCGGGGCTTGACTCCAACTGGGGAGTAAACAAAAGCACCAAGTGGCACAGGTTAAAACCAAAGGTTTCACGCAGATTTCTCCGAAGTGGGATCGGGGAGTTCGACCTGAATTTCATCCCCCACGATCCGAACGGGGTAGCAGCCAATTTTAATGCGAGGATTATCGGCCCAAGCCCCATCCGAAAGGCGGAATCGCCAAGCATGCCAGCGACAAGTCACAATGCCGTTTTCGACATATCCGCCCGTCAGTGGTGCTCCCGCATGCGGGCACATATCGTCGATGGCAAAATACTCGTCCCCATCTCGAAAAAGGCCGATCATCTTTTGATTGGGGCCTGCGAACGAAACCGATTCACCGGCAGCAAGCTCACCGATTTTAGCGACAGTCACAAATTGTGGCATAAACTAGCTCCAAATGGTTATTACACTCTCTTACCCTTTTGGGGTATTATGTTTCTCGTTGGAGCATCGAGATGTTAGAAATTGAAATTAAATATCGGCTCGATTCTCCTGAAACAGTCAGAGCTTTTTTTACTAATTCTGGGGTGCGATTTCTGGAAACGCGAGAAGATGCGGATTATTACCTCAATGCGCCCGATCGCGATTTTGCAAAGACCGACGAAGCCTTACGATTACGCCGGATTGGACTGCAGAATTTTCTCACCTACAAGGGACCACGCTACGATTCCACCACCAAAACCCGTCGTGAGATCGAACTCGAACTCAAATCGGGTGAAGAGGTCGCCGAGGGATTTTTGCAGCTTTTTCAGGCATTGGGGTATCGTCTGGTTCAAGTGGTGAAAAAGCTCCGGCACCTTTACCAATTCCCTTATCAGGGTTACGAGGTCCTCTTCTGTTGGGATGAAGTACAAGGATTAGGTCACTATCTGGAATTGGAAATTCTGGCCCCACAAAGTGAGTATGAACCAGCAAAAAAACTCCTGTTTGATTTGGCTCAAAAGATGGGACTGACCGAACTAGAGAATCGTTCCTATCTTGAAATGATTTTGGGCCGTGCGGTGGTTCCAGGGGGGGAACGGTAAAAATAACACCCTATTTATTTGTCTTTCCGTTTGACCATGACGATCCGATTCCCGCGCCCTTCATGATTGACTTCCGACATGAATGATCGCATCATCAGCAAACCTCTTCCACCGACCCGCATGAGGTTTTCGGGATCAAAAGGATCGGGAAGATTTTTGTAGTCGAATCCCGGACCTTCATCTTCAATCTCAAAAACCGCTTCCTCTTTCGAGAGCGAAACTTGAATTAAGGTTTTACGATCACGGTAGGGGGCTAGGGTTTGTTTTCGGGCAATTTCGCTGTAGTAGTTCTTTTCATCAATCTGACGAAGGTCCGAAGAAACCTCCAGATTCCCATGAATCACGGCGTTGAGTAAGGCCTCTTCTAGGGCGATCCGAATACGTTTCGCACAATGACGATTGACCAAACCAATTCGGATACACTGATCGGCAAGATAGGCAACCAAGGCAGGAATCTGTTTGGGGTTCGCGCCCAAGGTGAATTCCATCCGTATCGTATCGGTCAACGCTTGAATCGTTGCCGAATCCTGATAATGTTTTTTGGCTTCATCAAGGGCATCGAGAACGGCTTGAGGCTCGCGGTTGAGTAATTCTCGCGGGAAATGGTTTTCGGCCCCGTGACTCATGGCTTGAATGGCGAGACTTACCCCATAAGGTGCCGATAAGGCAATAATCGGTATATGAGAATAATGATCGGACAGAGACGAAATGACTTCTAATGCGTCGATTCCAGCATAGTCCAAATCGACCAAGATCGCTTCTACTTGTTGAGTTTGAAGGATGAGTTCTGCTTCTCCAAGAGTTCCCGCAATCTGAATTTGCCATGCGAGTTCGAGATCGAGCAGACCCTCACCGCTGAAAAGCGGATCGTTGCCATCAGCAACGATAATAAGTTTTTGCACAACGCGAACCTGTTGTTTATTATCGAGCGATTTCGGAACGACGAGTATCGACATCTCTGCACTTCAAATTGTTGTCTTACGATGTTTCATAATCCTAGAACAGAAGATTTATCCGAGTTAGAAAAAATTTATCGATTTTAGGGATTATTTGCCCTGTACGGGGCGGCTTCAATCTCGAAATTCAAATTTTTGTATGGCCTTTGAAAAGTAGAGGATATTCTGATAAAAGAGGATTCAACAAAACTAAAGGAAATTTCGGTTTACTTGGTTGGTATCAGTTTGGGGCCTGAGGTGGGGATAGGAAGAACTTCGTAAGGATTAGGCGAGGCAGGCCGTTTCGATTCTTTTTCGTTCGGGTCCGTATTTTTGGCGCCGCCCCCGTCTTCTTTCACACCAATTTTGGGAATTTTTGGCGGTTCTGTGGTGCTAGGAAGAGTTCCCCCTGGCGGAACGATGACCCCTCCCCCGATGTAGGGGCCATTTCCCATCGGCCCTGAAATTATGGGGCCGGTTGAAATGCCACCCGTTGCACAACCACAATTCCCGTTGATCCCCGTGGAAGTAAAACCGGTGGGAATCCCATGATAGGCGAGATCGTCATAAGGGGAACTGACGGGTAATGCAGTCCGATCACAATCACGGTCGCGATCTCGATGCGGAAATAGGATTCCAGGTCGATTTCGCCAAAGCCCGCAACCGGAATTGAGCAGGGAGGCGAACAAAACACCCAAAATAATCAGACTTCTTAGAATCATGGTCAAAGATTCCGATCGGGAACCAAATAAGCTAACACAGGGGTCCATTCCAAAAGTTCATCCATGATTTCCGTTGGTGTAAGATGCTGTGTGCAGCAAAGAGAGGCAAATAGGGAAGCCAAGGAAATTCAAGGAAGAAGCGAAAGCTAGGGAAAGGGATTCGGTTAGCTAAAAAGATCGCTTTATATCGATATTTTTTATTGTAAGGGTTGTATTCTCTGGCGCGGTCATTTTGACGAAATACCCCTTCCTGTGAGGCTAACAGACGAGGGAAAAGCCACGCGCTTTGGTTAAGCGGTCCGCGCAGCATGCCACCACAAAGGGATGTCGAAATTGGCCTTGCTAGAGGCCATACGGTTTCGTTGAGTGGTCCGCGTACCCAATCAGATAGCTGGGTAGATGGTCAGGCGGTCAGGCGGTCAAGCGGTGAGAATTTGGGAAAACTGATCACTTCGATTTTCACTTACTTTCGGTTTTCACTCACTTACCTTCGGTTTTAGTATCCTCTGTGGGATGCTTGAGTTTCACTCGGAAGGGGACCGTGTTTTCGGTCTCATCGGGGGGAGTATCGTAGGGAAGCGATTTGAGGAATGCAACGAGGTCTTCGAGTTCTTCCTTCTTCAGGTGACTGGTTTTACCATGTTTATCCTTGGGGTTGTAGGTGGTCAGAACTTCCATCAAGGTTTTGGCTTTCCCATGATGCAGGTAGGGGGCAGAACGATAGACCCCGAGCAGTGTTGGAGTATCGTATTTGGGACCCATTTTTTCATCGGGTCCGTCACCGGTTCCCACATCATGCAACTTGAAGGGTTTTTTCAATGAACTATCCGTGTAGTACGGCCCGCTATGGCAGGTGGCACAACCAACGGTTGCATCGAAGAAGAGTTTTTTACCCCGTTCTGCCTCGGGGGAAAGTTTCCCTTTGGCAGGAATGTGAGGTGAAAGTTTCGGTTGGAACGAGTTGGTGTAAATCGCAAGGGCATCCAAATCTTTTGACAGGCCCGAGGTTTTTTGTTCCAGTTCGATCGGATGAAAACCGACTTTCGGCTTGAGATTCGATCCCGAGGCGAGACCGCGTCCCCCCATGAGTTTCCCTCGAATGGTGTATTCAAAATCCTGAACTTCATCCCGATCGGCCGAAAAATGCAAGGGGTGAGTGTGTGCCAAGCCGAACATCGGTGGGGTTTTCCGATGCCCTTCGGGGTTTTGCCAAACTCGTCCATCATGGGAACCATCGGGATGGCAGGAGGAACATGAAATCCAACGAGCATTCGTCAAAGGTCCCCGCGAGGTCGAGAACAAAATTTTCCCTTGAACCCATTCGGGAGTATGAGGAGGGTCACAGAGTTTGATCGAGGAAGAACGACCAGCGGGGGCGGTTCCTTTCCAAGGAATCACGTTTAGGGAGAAATCCATGGTTGCATAGACATACAGTTCGTTCCCATCGGGAGAAAATCGAACGGCACGCGGATGTTTCCCCACCGAGATGACCCCCCCCCGTTTGATTTCAGAATAATCGTCATCAACGGTGTTCGAGTAGTTCATATCGTCGGTACCGGCATAAACCGTAACGAACGCTTTTCCATCAGGACTGAGGGCCGACTCCCACGGGTTCGCTACCACATAAACTCCGTTAAATGTATCCATCGAAAGGGCCGTGCGTCGTTTGGTTTCCTTATCGGCAGGTACTAAAGTGGCGATAGAAATTTCTGGAAAGATCGAGCCACGGGCATCGAACACATGAACGCGGGAGCGCAAATGAGTTAGGTAGGCTTTGGGGCGTTTCGGATGCAGCACCACATTCCGACAGAGGTTATCACTTTCGCGACCGGGCCAAGAATCGACGACACGCCCTTGTTTCAGATCAATCTCGCTGAGTGTGGTGGTAAAGTTGTTGGTGACATAAAGTTTTGTTTCGTCGGAATTGAGGGCGATCCCCCGAGTCCACTCCCCAGCAGAGAAGGTACGAACCACCTTCTTGGCGGGGATATCGATTTCCGACACAAGTCCGGGATAGTCATGGCTGACGAAAGCCTTTTTCCCATCCTTGGTGACAACGACCCCATAAGGTTCGGCAGAACATTTGACTTTCTCCACCTTACCACTTTGCGTGTCAACAAAGGCAATCAAATCATCTCGATAAACCGTAACGATCGCTAAAGGACCTTCGCCCACCCAAGAAACCCCCTCGGGGTGATCCCCAACAGGAATCTCTTTGAGCAGTTTTTTCTCCTTCAAATCGACAATCGAAACCGAGCCATTATCGGTATTGGCAGCGATGAGGTGTTTCCCATTTGGTGTGACATCTAACAGAGAATTACTCGAACCCGCAAAGGCAGTCAGTGTGCCGCCGAGAAGCAGAATCACATGATTCAAAAAACGTGGAAGCATGGTGCAGGAACCCTAAAACAGTGAATCGGGCAAGTAGGATTATCTTATTCGCTCACGGGTGATTGGGAAATGAGAACGAGAGGGTAATTCCGAAATCAACAGTGATAGCGATCAGCGATCGAATTTCGGGTAGGATGATGATTCTTTCTGGATGCCGTAGGATTAGATTTTGCGATGCAAAGGTTTTGGGCATTGGGTAGGATTATGATTCTTTCTTGATGCCGTAGGATTTGATTTTTCGATCTAGGGTGGAGCGTTCAATCCCGAGAATTTCCGCCGCTTTGCTTTTATTCCAATCGGTGTGAATGAGTGTGTCGAGGATGTGTTTCTTTTCCAGCGCCTCAAGAGAAATCGGTTTATAAATCTCAACATTTTGAGGGGGGTGATTCACTTCTAAAGAAGTGAGCAAAATATCGTTTGCATCGAGGGTTTGATTCGCCGAGAGAGCCACCGCACGTTCAATGACATTTCGTAGTTCGCGGACGTTGCCGGGCCAATGGTAATTCGTCATTTTTTGGATCGCATCGGGAGTGAACCCTTTGAACTTTCGACCGGTCTCGCGGCTGAATTTCTTCAGAAAATGTTCCGCGAGAATCGGGACGTCGGCGAGGCGTTCTCTCAGTGGGGGAACGTGAATCTCGACGACTTGCAATCGATAAAAGAGGTCTTTGCGGAACGATCCCTCGCGGACCGCTTCTTCCAAAGGTCGATTGGTGGCAGCCACCACTCGAACATTCACTTTAATGAGGTTATTGCCCCCCAAACGCTCAAAGGGATGCCCCTCAAGGACTCGCAAGAATTTCGATTGTGTCGTCAGGGGCATTTCGCCGATTTCATCAAGGAAGATAGTGCCGCCGTTGGCTGCCTCGAATTTACCGATCATTTTCTCGGTGGCGCCGGTGTAAGCCCCCTTCTCGTGACCAAATAATTCTGACTCTAACAGAGATTCCGTGATGGCAGCACAATTCAGGGTGACGAAGGGGGCATCGCGGCGAGGGCTGGAAAAATGCAAGGCGCGGGCCACCAGCTCTTTGCCCGATCCCGACTCTCCACGAATTAACACGGTCGCGGAGGTGGCAGCCACCCGAGCAATTTTACTTTCGATGGCCTTTAATGCCGGACTATTCCCCACTAATTCGCTTTCTAAACGGAGCGAGTTCGCCAATTCTCGGTTGGTGGCATCTAAGGTTTTTTCGCGGAGAATCCGTGACCAAGCTAGTCCTAAATGTTTCGCAACCGCAACCGCAAAATCCAGATCGTTGCGAGTGAGCGGAGGCCGATCGGCCGTGGCATACAAATGGAGCAGACCTCGAATTTGTTTCTCTTTGTTGTTCTCGCTTTCCAGTAAAATGGGCGCACAAATCAGGCTACCCGCCCTGAGGTCGCGAATGCTATCCCGTACCGCATATCGGGGGTCGCTTTGCAGGTTAATCGCTAACATGGCTTGTTTGCGATCGAGAACCTCATCGGTTGCCAATTGCGAGGACTTATGAAATGTGACCAATTTGCCATCGCGGCTGTGGGGCCAAACATTCACAATCTCCCGACCGTTCACTTCAACAATCGCCACTTGTTGTGCGGGAACCCCGTTGAGCAAACCGCGAAGAACTTCCTGAATGAGTCGTTCCACATCGTTCGATTGACCCATTTTCAGGGCCAAGGTATACAAAGCGGTCAGGGTTCGCTCTTGATCGGTTGGATCGGGAACGGTATTTTCCGCATCGGATTCCGTGCCTGAATCATCGGATTCGGCGATGAATTTTGTGGTATCCGTCCAGTTGGTCGGTTGGAGTCGATCGACTTGAAGCGAACCTAGGGGAAGATTCACATCCTGAAGATCGGTCACGAATTCAAAAATGAAATGCCCAAACTCCAGCCGATCCCGATTTTCCAAGGGCTGATCTTTCCGAACAACCTGATTGTTTAGCTTGGTGCCATTGCGGCTATTCAAGTCGCGGACGTACCATTCGCCGTCGGCAAAAAATATCTCGGCATGTTGCCGACTGCACGAATCGTCCGGCAAGAGAATCCGGTTTTTCGGTGCCCGTCCTAAGGTGTAGATGGTCCCTCGGTGGAGTGCGGTAACATCACCGGGTTGACCATCTTGGCGGTAGGCTACAAGATAAGCTGCCGGAGATTTCGCCATCCTGAGTACCAATTGAGTGGGTGAATATCTTCGTGAAAAAGGCTTAGGTATCCTCTCCCTAAAACCTCACTTTATTCTACGTTGGGCGACCGAGATGGTTCAAGTTTAGAAAGGTTCCAAACAAACTTAACTTTGTCTGATTCCTTCTATAAAATGATACGACCCTCCCTGAAACCCTTCTAGAGAGAAACATTCCAAAATGAGCCAAAAATATCGCGTGGTCATTACGGACTTTATTTCGGGGGACCTATCTCCCGAACAGCAAATTTTAGGCGGACTCGCTACAGTCGAGGCTCTCGATGCCCATTCTCCTGCCGATTTGGTCGGTAAAATTGAAGATGTTGATGGCATCATGCTTTACCACAATTTGGCACTCCGTGAAGAGACACTGAAGCGTTTGACGAAGTGTCGAATCATCGTCCGCTGTGGTGTGGGTGTCGATAATATCGATCGCCCTTTCGCTCGAAGCAAAGGAATCACCCTCGCTAATGTTCCCGATTATGGGACAGAAGAAGTGGCCGACAGTGCCTTAGCGTTGACCTTATCGTTGCTTCGGGGAACCCATACCCTGAACTCGATTCTGCAAGAGAATCCGCAGGCCAGTTGGTCTTATTCGCATGTGGCGCCTCTGCATCGAATTCGTGGAAAGACTTTTGGAATGGTGGCGTTAGGACGCATCGGGATTGCGGCGGCGCTACGAGCGAAAGCATTCGGAATGCGAGTCGTCTTTTACGATCCGTATGTTTCTTCAGGGATGGATAAAGCCCTTGGGATCGAGCGAGCCGACACTCTCGATGAACTGCTCCGGCAAAGTTTTGTCCTCAGCATCCATTGCCCATTAACACCCGAAACCCATCATTTAATTGGGAAAAAAGAACTCGAAAGGATGCCTGCAGGGGGGTATCTGGTCAACACGGCGCGAGGGGCAGTGGTCGATTCGGCAGCAGTGATCGAATCTATCGCCAATGGGCATCTCGCGGGGGCCGGCCTTGACGTGCTGGCTCAGGAACCACCCCCGGCCGATGATCCGTTGATCGTTGCTTGGAGAGACCCCAAACACCCCGTGCATCATCGGGTCATTATTAATCCCCATTCGGCATTTTACTCTGTCGAAGGTCTGATGGATATGCGAATAAAAGGTGCCCAAGCAATCCGCAAGGCATTCATGGGGCAACCAGTTCCCAACATCGTCGATTGGTAACTTTTCTAGCCGCAAAAATTCGTCTCTTCAGTTGGCAAGAACTCCACTTACCAAACGGGTTCAGAATACCCGAAATCAAAAGGTCTAAGTCGGCAAGAACCCTACTTACCAAACGGGTTCAGAATACCCGAAATCAAACGGTCCGAGAATGCCTTGAACGGGGCAGGTAAGGCGAAATCATATCGACCACTCTCACAGGAACCTTCTGGGAGTGTTCCGATTCTCTTTTGCTCGATTCTCCCGAGCCGATCTTGTCATTCTAATTATGCTTTGCAATCTATTTAATACCTCTCGTAAACCCGTATGAGAATGAGGATACCTTGAGTACACCATCGGCACCAACACCGGAATTCAAACCCTTTGTACCGGATGAAGAAAATTTGCCCGAATTTCGCTGGTATGGGGTCCTTATCGGGGCGATTCTCGGCATTATCTTCGGCGCCTCGTCGATGTATTTGGTTTTGAAGGTCGGGCTGACTGTTTCGGCATCGATTCCAGTGGCGGTCCTTTCGATCCCGTTGTTTCGGATTATCTTTGCTGCCATCGGTGAAAAACGCTCGCCGATTCTGGTCAACAACATTGTTCAAACAACGGGTTGTGCCGGCGAATCGTTAGCGTTTGCGATTGGTCTGATCATGCCGGCGTTACTTCTCTTGGGGTTCGATATTGACCTTGTGCGGGTCATGGTGGTGGGAGTGTTAGGGGGGCTGCTCGGCATTTTGATGATGATTCCCCTTCGTAGGGCCTTTATCGTCAAGCAACATGGCAAGTTGATTTATCCGGAAGGGGTCGCCTGTGCGGAGGTTCTCAAAGCCGGCGAAAAAGGCGGGTTTGGTGCCCTGTTGCTTTTCTTTGGCTTTTTGCTTTCTGGGGTGTATCAGTTCCTAATGAACGGTTGGAAACTTTGGGAGGATACCCTTTCCCGTTTGACCTCGTGGAAGACGGCAGCAGGAAAAACAGCCGGTCTGAAAGGGGGAACCCTCGGGATGGAGTTAAACCCCGCTTTGTTGGGAGTAGGGTATATTATTGGCCCTCGAATTGCCTGCATCATGTTAGCGGGGGCCGTAATGGCTTATCTGGTCATCTCACCTGCGATTGTATTTTTTGGTGAGAATCTGACCGAAGTGCTTCCCCCTGCGAAATCGGATATCAAAGTCGATGAGGCAACGGGAACAAAAACAGAAATGGGGTTAATCAGCAACCTCAAACCAAGTCAAATCCGAAATAATTACATTCTGTATATCGGGGCAGGGGCCGTAGCCGCAGGCGGGATTTTGAGTATGCTTCAGGCCTTGCCCGTGATTTTTAGCAGTATTCTGGGCAGTTTACGGGACCTTCGTGCCAACCGGCGAGAGGCTGCCGCAGGAACCGTCACCGTCGTTTCTCGAACTGCCCGCGATTTACCCCTTGTGGTGGTCTTTTTTGGTTCGTTGTTTCTCGTCTTTGCTTTGGCAGCGATTCCGAAGTTGGGCCTAGGTCTATCGGCCACGGGTTTTCTCGGTGGATTGATGATTGTGGTATTTGGGTTTCTCTTCGTTACCGTTTCCAGCCGAATTACCGGCGAAATTGGTTCGAGTTCCAATCCGATTTCTGGTATGACGGTCGCCACTTTATTGCTGACGTGTCTGTTAATGCTGGTTCTGAGTGAATTCGGAATCGTCGCGATCACAAAGGAAATTAAACTCACGGTGCTGACGATCGCAGGCGTGGTTTGCATCGCCTCCTCAAACGGGGGCAGCACGGCCCAAGCGCTGAAAACGGGGCATCTCCTTGGCGCGACCCCGAGCAAACAACAATGGGCGATTCTCATTGGGTCTTTATCTTCTGCGATTGCGATTGGCTTTGTGTTGATCTTGTTGAATGATGTGTATACCACCTACACGAAAAAGGAACTCCCCACGACGAAAGTCGATGTCTCCACCTTAAGCCCCATCAAGGAGAAGGTCAAGGTCGGCCCTTATGCCAAGACCGATCAAAACGAGTATTATGTGCTGAATGTGGGACGCGGTGAAAAACGAGAAGACAAAATTCCCGCCGGTCGCTATTTGGTTGATGATTCGGGTAAGATTGTCTATCTGGTGGACCCCGCAGTGAATGGTCAAATCAAGGTTCAAGATGAGTTAGATGCCGAGGGGAAAGAACAAAAAGTTCCAAAATTCGATGCTCCAAAAACCGTTCTGATGCAATTCATCATCGATGGTGTTTTGGATGGAAACCTTCCTTGGGACCTTGTGCTGATTGGGGTCATGATTGCCGTGACCATGCAACTTTGCGGAGTGCCGGCGTTACCCTTCGCAGTGGGGCTTTATTTACCTATGGCCGCTTCGACACCGATTTTCTTAGGCGGGATGGCCCGTTGGCTGGTGGATAAATTGAATCGCACGAAATCGGATGATGATACCTCTTCGGGCACACTGTTCAGCGCGGGGCTGATTGCTGGCGGATCGATCACGGCTGTGGTTTTGGCCTTCTTGAACTTCAATGAAGAACTTATCGAGAAGCTCGAAAGATTTGGCCAAGAAAGGATTTTGTCCGCCTTATTTTCAGGTCAAGATGGGGAGGCCCTTGCCCAATCTCGCGATCTGTTGGGGCTGGTGACATTTGGAATTTTGGTGGTGATTCTTTTAGGTGTGGGGCTGTTCCTGAATCCCAAGAAAAAAGACTGACCTATGAAAACTCTTTTCTCATTTCTGACACTGGTTGCTTTTCTTCTGCATACTTCGAGTTCGATCGGGGCAGAAAAACCTCGCATCGAACTGGACATTCCCTATGCGAAAGTTCCTCATTCCAATGGCAAAGACGAGAAAGAATTGAAACTCGATTTAGCCATTCCTGAAGGAAAAGGCCCCTTCCCTTTGGTTGTTGTGGTGCATGGTGGCGCTTGGCGGATGGGGAACAAGAAAGATGTGCGGAGCTGGATCAGCCTGTTGGCAGAGCAAGGATTCGTGGCGGCCAGTGTTTCTTATCGTCTCGCTCCGGATTATGTGTTTCCTGCCCAGATTGAAGATGTGAAAACAGCCGTGCGATTTCTCCGTTCCCAGAAGGCAAAATACAAAATCAATCCCGACAAAGTGGGGGCACTGGGGTTTTCTGCGGGGGGGCATTTGGTTGCACTCCTAGGATTGACCGATGCCAAGGCAGGCTTTGAAGGGAAACTCTATCCTGAAGAATCCTCGGCGGTGCAATGCGTCGTCGATTTTTTTGGACCGATTGATTTGACCGAGTTCGGTAAGGACGATTCGGCCCAGCGATCCATGCTTGCACCTTTCATCGGTGCGAAATACAGCGAAAAACCCGAACTGCACCTGAAAGCCTCGGTGACCCCTTACATTCACAAAAAAGCCCCTCCCTTTCTGATTATTCATGGCGATAAAGACTGGATCGTTCCGGTCAGCCAATCGCAAAACTTCGCCAAAAAATTGAAGGAAGAAGGGGTCGAAGTGGAATATCTGGAGATACGGGGCGGAGGTCACGGCTGGGATGGAATTCCGCAGGAATCCTTCAAATCCACAAAAGCAACCCTAGAATTTCTCACCAAGCATCTAAAGAAATGACATCATGTGTGGGAATGGATCGAGGGGAATGATCGAATGTTTGGGGTTGTTCCTGCTAGCATCTGTTTGGGGTTGTTCCTGCTAGCATCGCCCAAAGCAACAGCCACCCCAGCAGGTTGGCTTAGGAAAGATCGATTGTTTGGGAATGATTTTTTGCCTTGAATTTTTTACCATGTAGCTCAAAAGATGAGACGGTCACAGAACCCTATCCATCTTGAATTTTTTACCAAGTGTCGAATCAAATGAGACTGACGCACAAGCCTATTCAATCCCTCGTTCCGAAGTGTCCGTTAACTCTGTATCGATTATGGCGATGGATCGCAATTTTCCTTCTAGGAGCATTAGCGATTTGGGGTCATGGTTGCCATTTAGGAGGGCATGACTCCGGCGATTCCGACCTGATTATTCAACTTATTCGCTAAATTTTATCGGGCTTTTCTCGACCAGACAGGGTTCCATTTTCAAGAGGTTGGCAAAAAAACGGTGAGAAATGATTCTTTGTCTTCTTCGATATAATCGTTACAGCAGTTAAAACCACACCCTATAAACCCGATAAAATTCGATTAAATTACCTAATCCGATTAAATTGCCAAAACCCATTTATCTTTTTTATTCGCGCTGATCGTTACCTTCCTACAAAAATGAAGCATCAGTTGAAGAATTCCATAAAAATGACTCATGTCTGCGGTTGAACATAATCAACTCGCAACGTACATTTTCGGCGGTAAGACATTTGAATCAGACATTGTTAACCTAAGTGTCTATTCAATGATAACTTAGAAAATGTGATCGTCCCCAATCCCCTAACAACAACCCGTGAGACGAAAAGGCGTTCGACTCACCTTGAACAGAGAAGAGACAAAAATGGCGAATTTTAGCCTTGGAACCGTAGCTCCTCGTCACGAAGGAATCATAACGACTCAGGTAACGGATTTCCCGTTACAGCCTGTGCGATTATTTATCCCACAAGGCTACCAGCATCATTATGCCTATCCGGTGGTGGTTTTTATTCACGGTCATGGGGGGTCCGATGAACAAGCCATCCGCTATGCCCAAAAAATTTCTCGCCGAAATCAGATCATGTTGAGCCTGCGGGGGCCGGTCGATTTAGGAACCCATGACGAAGACGGCTTACGGCAATTTTCATGGGAAAACTCGGATATTTCCCAAGTGACCCGTTACTTGCTCAAGACGTTGGAGCTGGTTCGCCGTGCCTATAACATCCATACAGAACGAGTTTACCTAGTCGGCATTGGGGAAGGGGCCGAGATTGCCTATCAACTCACACTACAAGTAGCGGAAAAAATTGCCGGCATTGCGGTACTAAACGGGAAAATGCCCCTAGAAATTCAGG
>CAZFDX010000379.1:0-1543 GCA_964518325.1 uncultured Alcaligenaceae bacterium
CCCCTGCGAAGATGGCCGCACCAGCGGCACCTGCTACCGAATGTGGTATGTAGGAGTGGATGCTGCCGATGTCCGGCGGATTGGTTACGCCGTCTCACCCGACGGCATCACGTGGACGCGCGTGCCCGGCCCATTAGAGGAAGGGGCCGTCTTTGTCGGTTCTGGTGTACCCGGCAGATTCGACAATGCCGGTGTAACCACAATGTATGTTATTCGTTATGGCAGCGGTTTTCGCATGTACTACACCGGTTTTTCCGAACTAGGCGTCATTGATAGCATTGGTTTAGCCGAGTCAACCGATGGGATTAATTGGACGCGCATTGACGGCCCGTTCCCAAATAGTGGAATGATCGTGCCATCGGGTGATAGTAGCCAATTCGATGCCGACTATGTTGTGGCGCCGGTAGTGTTGGTTGATGAAGCATCACCGATCGCACCATGCGAAGATGGTCGCACCGGCGGCGAGTGCCACCGGATATGGTTTGAGGGTGTGCGCACCTCACCAAGCTACGTCTTCCGCATTGGCTACGCCGTCTCGCCAGATGGAATCAACTGGACGCGGATTGCGACGTTTAGCGATGGCTCGGTGGTACAACCCGGCCCATTCGGCGACTTTGACGACAACAATGTCGGTGTGCCAATGGTGATCAAAGACGGCGCGATCTACCGGATGTGGTTCGAGGCCAACGGCTACGACTCTGGTTATACCATTGGCTATCTGGTCTCGACCGATGGCCGCAACTGGACGCGCGCTGAGCCTAATACACCGGTGTGGACAGGCGCGATGGATACGATAGACATGGGTTCGCCGGACGAACTATGGGCCGTGCGCGCATTGAAGGAAGGGTCGTCGTACCGGCTCTATTACGCAACCAGCACGCGGCCCAATTCGCGTCGCTTCGCGCTGGCCGCCATGACTCCCGGCACACCGCTGAGCGTCAGCGTTGCACAGACCGGTACCACTTACACGCTCATTTTTACCACCGATGCGATCCCGGCGGGAGGGAGTGTACTCATTACGTTACCACCTGACATCGCAATGAGTAATGTCAGTGCTGGCACAGTTAGCGGCTTCGACACAGGAGCAACGTTGGTCGTTGATCCATCGGCTGTGACCGATGCACTTGCAGGTGGAGTAGCCCGCGGCGCGTTGCTGTTGCGTTTGCCTGCTGGTGCTCCAGCAGGGGCAAAGAGCATAACCTTTACCATCACTGATCTCAGCGCTGATACAAATGCGCTAGTGCAGGTATTCAATGCGCGCGAGGTGATCGGGTATGCAGAGGTGACACTACCGCTGGTGCCGCCGACGCCGACGCCCACCAACACGCCCACGGCGACTAATACGCCCACCAATACACCCACGGCCACCAACCCGCCCACGGCGACTAATCCGCCCACCAACACGCACACGGCCACCAACACGCCCACGGCGACTAACCTGCCTCCTATCCACATCTGACGCTGCCGACGATCTACGCGTGGTAGATCCCGGTGGTCGCCGTAACCTCAAAAAACAACAACCAAGAACACACGGAAAACAGAA
>CAZFDX010000380.1:0-1595 GCA_964518325.1 uncultured Alcaligenaceae bacterium
TCTTCGTGGTGGCGTTTCAGTTTTTCGAGGCGGGCTTGGATTTGCGCTTCGTAGCCCCGATCGGTGGGGATGTAGAACGTTTTTTCCACACCCAGATAATCTTGCGGAGTATATCCTTCGGGATAATCGTGGCTGTATTTGTAAGTGGTTCCATGTCCCAGTTCTGCGGCACCGGAATAATGAGCATCCCGAAGATGTTTCGGCACGGGAAGCGTTCGATTTTCACGAATATCCTTGCGAGCATTCAATATCGCTAGGGTGCAGGCGTTCGACTTCGGGGCCGTGGCCAAATAAATCGTTGCCTGAGATAAGGCCAATTGGCATTCTGGTAAACCCACCCTTTCGACGGCATCGAAAGCGGCGTTGGCCACGAGTAACGCCTGCGGGTCGGCATTTCCAATATCCTCCGATGCACAAATGACAATTCGGCGGGCAATAAATCGCGGGTCTTCACCGGCTTCCAACATTCGGGCTAACCAATAAAGGGCCGCATCGGGATCGCTGCCACGCATACTTTTGATAAACGCGCTGGCCACATCGTAATGAGAATCCCCAGTGGGATCGTACTGTTGAAGTTTCTTCTGAATCGAATCTTGCACTACTTCAAGGGTCAGTTCGATGGGTTCTCGTGGAGACGAACGGACCGCAATTTCCAAGGCATTTAACGCTCGGCGGGCATCTCCATCGGCCATCTTGGCGAGAAAATCTAATGCTTCGGGATGAACGTGAATTTGCCATTCTCCGTAGCCCCTTTCTCGATCGGTCAAGGCTCGTTGCAAAATGTTCCGCAGATGAACTTCCGACAATGGTTCAAATGTGAAAATCTGGCTTCGGCTGAGCAAAGGACCATTCACTGCGAAGAAGGGGTTTTCCGTGGTCGCACCAATTAACGTCACTATCCCCTCTTCCACATCGGGGAGGAGGACATCTTGTTGTGCTCGGTTAAAGCGGTGGATTTCATCGATAAACAACAGCGTTCTTTCCCCATGAACTTCGAGCGCCTGACGCGCTTCCGCAAGAAGATCGCGAACTTCCTTGATCCCTGAGGTGACGGCATTGAGTGTGCGAAACCGAGCTTTGCTATGCTGGGCAATCACCTGAGCGAGAGCGGTTTTCCCCGTTCCGGAGGGGCCATAAAAAATCAGGGAAGTCAGTCGATCGGCCAACAGCATTCGGCGAAGCAATTTGCCCTCACCAATAAAGTGTTCTTGACCCACATACTCATCAAGGTTTCGCGGACGCATGCGCGCTGCCAACGGCCGAGCTAATTCCCGATTTTGTTCTCTGAGTTCGCTAAACAGATCGATGTTCATCTCTCCTTCAAAATAAATTCATCAGACCATCCTACTACATCACTCGATCTATCCGAAGAGATTAATCAAACCGGTGAAAAAGACAAGCGGAAGTTACAAGCCGATTTTGTATCATCAAAAAGGAGACAGATTATCCCGAACAAAAAAGCCCGATAGGAGAAGGTGTTTATGCCGCTGATCGCTTGCCCCGAGTGTGGGAAAGGGCTTAAGTTGCCCGATAATAGCCCCCCGCGAAAAATTAAATGTCCGAGCTGTGCCCATATCTTCTTATCGACCGACGCC
>CAZFDX010000381.1:0-7056 GCA_964518325.1 uncultured Alcaligenaceae bacterium
GTGCGCGATTCAATTTTGCAAGTGAGTGGGCAACTGAATCGCAAAATGTACGGTCCCAGTGTGTATCCGAAAATCCCCCGAGAGGTTTTGGCAGGGCAATCGGTGCCAGGGGCCGGTTGGCCTACCTCTCCTCCAGAGGAGGGGAATCGCCGCAGCATTTACGTCCACATCAAGCGTTCGCTGCAAGTTCCCATTCTGATTACACACGATCAGGCGGACCCCGATTCCCCTTGCCCTGTCCGTTATACCACTACGGTTCCGACCCAATCCTTGGGGATGCTCAATGGCGAGTTTACTAATTTGGCCGCCAAAGAGTTTGTCAAACGGCTGAACAAAGAAGCCCCCAATGATTTGAATCAACAAATCGCTCGGGTGATCCGCCTGACCACAGGTCGAATCGCTTCCGAAAAAGAAATTCAAAAGGATGCCCAATTCATTCAAGAATTACGGAGCAAACACAAACTCAGCGAGGAAGAATCGCTGCGGCAGTATTGCTTGCTCGCCCTAAACACTAACGAGTTTTTATATTTGGATTAACCGGTACCCACCAAACACGACATGCCGTGTTTGAACGCAACAGCGAACGCCCGAAGTGCAACAAAATCATCGAAACAAGATCAATTAAGGATTCAAACATGAGAAGAAATTTTTGCGGCCGAACGCGACGAGAATTTGTATGGGAAGCCGGTGCAGGCTTCGGCGCCACGGCCCTGACGGGGTTACTCAGTGCCGATGGATTTTTCAATCGAGCCTCGGCTGCTGAGAAACCCAAAAATCCTTTGGCCCCGAAAAAGCCCCCGCTCCCTGCAAAAGCGAAAAGCGTGATTTTTATCTTCTGCTACGGTGGGCCAAGTCACATCGATACCTTTGACTATAAGCCCAAGATGTATGATCTGGATGGTAAGACGATCGAAGTGAAAACTTTTGGTCGCGGAGGGCACAGAAATCAAGGGCGGGTGGTCGGACCGAAATGGAAATTCAAACCCTATGGCAAATGTGGCAAAATGGTTTCCGACCTGTTCCCGAATATCGGACAATGTGTCGATGATATTGCCTTTGTCCATTCCTTCTATGCCGAATCGCCGATTCACGGCTCGGCCATGTTGATGATGAATTCGGGGCGTATCCTTTCGGGGTATCCTGCGTTAGGGTCTTGGGTAACCTACGGGTTAGGTTCGGAAAACGAGAATTTTCCCGGTTTCGTGGTCATGCTCGACAACAAAGGGGGACCTATCAGCGGTCCGAAGAATTGGTCGAGTGGCTTCATGCCGGCTGCCTATCAAGGGACGGTCATTCGGGCGGATAAAACCCCGATTCATGACTTAGCGCTTCCCGAGGGAACCACCGCCGAAGTCCGTCGCGCGTTGCTGGATCGGTTGAACGAGAAGAACTCGGAGCATTTGCTCGGTCGGCGGGAAAACACCGAGCTAGATGCGCGAATCGCCAGTTACGAGCTGGCCTTCAATATGCAAAAACATGCCCCCGAGGCCGTCGATTTTAGCAAAGAAACTAAGGAAACTTTGGAACTCTACGGGGTGGGAGAAAAACGAACCGACGACTTTGGCCGGAAGTGTTTGCTCGCCCGCCGATTGGTGGAACGTGGGGTTCGCTTTATCCAGATTTATTCTGGAGGTGCCCACAACGACGATAATTGGGATGCCCACGGCGATTTAGTGAAAAATCACAGCAAACACGCTGGCGATACCGATAAACCGATTGCGGGTTTACTCCAAGACCTGAAACGTCGGGGACTGCTCGATTCCACGATTGTGGTTTGGGGCGGCGAATTCGGCCGGCAACCAACCGCAGAATATGCCCAAGGAACAGGACGCGATCATAACTCCTACGGGTTTACGATGTGGCTGGCAGGCGGCGGAATCAAAGGGGGAGTCAGCGTGGGGGAAACCGATGAACTCGGTGCGGCCGCCGTCAAAGATCGTTTCCATGTCAAAAATCTGCATGCCACAATCCTTACCCAAATGGGATTAGACCCGAACAAGCTCAGCTACTTCTATGGTGGGCTGGACCAAAAACTTGTCGGCGTGGAAGGGGCCGATCCGATCCATCAAATTATCTAATTCCGCCCGTCTCCCCCCTCTCGCATCTCGTATCTCGATTCCTCTTTTCCTGATCCCGCCCCTCGCATCTCGTATCTCGATTCCTCTTTTGCTGAAATTTCGCACCCAGCAGGGTTCATGGCAGTCGCAATCTTTCCCTCCAACAGGGTTTATTTCCATCTCAAAGTATCTCACTCAAACCATCTAAAAATTTCTGCCGAACTGGGTAGGTCTTATTCTCAAATTTTTCGCGTTGGTTGACTCATTCTTTGGCATCGTTTGTTTCCTTCGATCGAATGTTCACTTGTTTGTTTTGCTGTCTGGTGTTGAGCCGATCGAACCAGCTTGTTACAAACGGAATGGGTTCTACTTGGTTTTGAAGAGATTGGTTACTAAATTTTTCTTTGAGTACAATCCGAACCAACCCCTTCTGCGTCAGTAGATTGAGGAACCATGAAAAATCCCGGTGGCCCAACCCCTCTGCCGAGTGAGAATCCCGCCACATCGATTCTTACCGGTGAGGACCTAGCAAAGAGCTTTGATGCTATTCGGGATGAGTTGGCCAGCACTCTGATGTATCTTCTGGGGAATCGAGAGGACGCTCTCGATTGTGTCCAAGAAACCTTTTTGAAATGCTGGCGTAACCTCGATTCATTACAACAAGTCTCGAATTTTCGAGCTTGGATATTCCGTGTCGGCTTGAATACGGCCAAGGATATGCGTCGTTCGGCATGGAAGCGCAAGGCCAAACCATTCTTGGGAGAAGAAGCCATGCTAGTCGGTCGTGAAAACTTACCGGGCCAACTCCTTGAAGAACAAGAGTCGTTGGAACGACTGCGTGAAGCGATTCGCCTGTTACGCGACGAAGAGAAAGAAGTCTTTTTGCTTCGGCAAAATGGGGGCTTCACCTACGAAGAAATTGCCGAAATGAGGCAAGCCCCCATTGGCACAGTGAAAACGCAAATGCGTGCCGCCCTAATGAAACTTCGCAAAGTATTGGACTAATTAAAATTATACCCTGACCTTGATATGAACATGAATACCCCTACCCCAAACCCCGATCGTTTCGAGGCATTAATGCTCGATCAACTCTATGGGTTGATCGAACCGAACGATGCTGCCGAACTCGAACAGTACCTTGCCACCCCCGCAGGGGCAGAACTCAAAGCGAAAGCCGAACATTGGAAGAAACTTTTGAGCCACGCCGCCAAGGCGGAATTTCCCGAAGTGCAATTCGCACCTCCTTCGTCGACCTCACCGGCCACGCCTGCCAGCAATCCTGTTCGCCCCGCTTCCCCCACACCTGCTACCTCACCGACAACCAATCCCAAAACCAAGACCCCCAGCCAAGTTTGGCAACGCTGGGCCTTTGCTGGGGTGGCTTGCTTTGTTCTTTTCGGACTCGGTGGAGCGTCGCTGTTGCAGGTCCTGAATTGGAAGGTGGCTCACGACGATTTCAAACAAATCGAACTGACCAAGAAAGCGGCCGAAGAAAGTTATAACCAAGCTCGGGAGCAGTTGAACAAAAAGATCGAACAGATCGAAAAAGAAAATCAACTGTCGAATGCCGAGATCGAAAAGATCAGCGCTGAATACGAAAAAGCCCTTGCGGACCTGCGAGAAACCCTTCAGAAAAAGGAATTTTTCGTGCGTCTTTCGGGACCAGCACGGGCTCAACCCGGCGCGCCCAATGAATGGCTTGTCGAGACCTTGGATCGCAATCAAGTCAAGGTCGATCTGCCGAAAATCGAATTCATCGTTAAGGATAACGCTAACAATGAGGTCTATCGTCAAACGATCGAACATCGACGCGGACCGACCTTGCTGAAGCTCCCCCCCTCGTTGTGGAAGGATATTCCCTCGGGCACGGACCTGCATCTCAAAGTGATCGCAACCAACGATCATGGCCAAACCTCGACCTTAGCCGAAAAGGTTTCCCTCTCGGGGCCGACCTACACCACTCACCTCACGACCGATAAACCGATGTATCGGCCGGGTGATCTTCTCCGGTTCCGTTCTCTGACGTTGGATCGGGCGACCTTTACCCCCCCCGAAGTCGATCTGAACTTACAATTCCGCCTCGTCAAACCCGATGGCAGCGTTCAGCACATCGAAAGCGGGAATGGTCGGCTTTTCTCGGGGTTAACCAATTTGAACGATACCACCAACAAACCGCTTCGGGGTTTAGGTGCGGGCGAATACCTTCTCGATGAATCGCTTCCGGGAGGCGAATATACCCTGCAAGTTTTCCAAAAACACGACAACGGAAGCGAAAGCCTTGTTGGCATTCGGAAGTTCCTGCTCAACAAATACAACCAAGAACATTTCTTCAAGAAGTTAGAACTGGATGGCAAATCGTATGGTGCCGGCGATTTCGTGCAAGCCCGCGCCCAAGCAAGCCGTACTCAAGGGGGGCCATTGAAAGGGGCCACCGCGAGAGCCACGGCCATTCTCGATGGGAAAGTTTTCTGGGAATCGGGTCCCCTGAAATTGAATAACGAAGGGATCGTCGATGTGCGATTCCAACTCCCTGCCCAAGTGGGTCAAGGCAATGCGACACTCACAGTGAATTTTCAGGATGGTGAAAACGAATCGATCACACGCCCCATTCCTGTCGTGGGAACCCAATTGCGTGTGGAATTTTTCCCAGAGGGGGGGGAACTCGTGCAAGGTATCCCCAGTCGTGTTTATTTCCAAACGCTGTTGCCCAACGGAAAACCGGCCGACTTAAAAGGATCGATTGTGGATGAGATGGGCCAAACCGTCGTTGAGAAAGTGGCCACGCTGACCGATGCTCAACTCCCCGGCGTGAATCGAGGGCAAGGGGTCTTCTCGCTCACTCCTCGGGCCGCTCAAAAATACTTCCTCAAACTGCAAACCCCTGTGGGCATTCAAACCCCGACTCCCCAAGGATTCCCTCTCCCTGAGGTCAAAGCCGAAGGGGTCGTTCTCACCACCATCAAACCGATCTATCAACCGAAAGAACCCATCACCCTGACGGTTCAACCTTCGGCCAAGAAGATTCTCCACGTCGGCGCCTATTCTCGGGGCCGCTTGATTAAGCATACCCGAATTGTTGCCGAAGCCGGTAAAGCCACCTCTGTTTCGCTTGAAGGAGAAGATCAAGTCGGTGGGGTGGTCCGTGTGACGGTATTTGAAGAGGCCGCGAACAACGAGTTGCTTCCCAAAGCCGAACGACTCGTTTACCGTGTCCCCAGCGCCAAGCTGAACCTGTTTGTTTCGCCGGATCGAGTACGGGATGATTTCGGCTCGTATACCCCTGGTGCTAAGGTTCAACTTACGTTGAATGCGGTCAACGAAAATAACCAATCGACCCCTGCCGTGGTGATGGTCGCGGTGGTCAACCAATCGAATATCTCCATGGCTGATAATAAGACCGATCGCCTTTTGCCGACCCACTTCCTGCTCGCTGGCGAAGTGAAAGATTCTAGCGAACTGGAGCATGCCGACTTCCTGTTGACAGATCATCCGATGGCTGCCCAAGCGATGGACCTTTTGCTCGGCGTTCAAGGCTGGAGACGCTTCGTCGAGCAGAATCCGAAACGGGTGAAAGAAAATGTCGATGTCGAGAAACTGCTGGTAGCCAACGGCCAAATCGGTGCCCCCCCCGCTTCGATGTATGCTCAGGAAGCACAACGCATTCATAGCGAATTCCAACCGAAGCTCGAAGATGTGCTGGTCCGTCAAGCCGAAGCCGCTGAAGCTCGCCGCGAGTTTTACTTCAAACAGCAAAACGAATTGGCCGAGATGATTCGCCAACAGCGAATGGCCCTTGAAAATACGAATCGCACCTATCAAACAGCCGCGATGAATTTGGCCAACAGCGAAACCCGTTTGCAACGGAGTGGAGCTTGGGCGTTACCGTTACTATTGCTGGCCAGCATGTTTATTGCCTTTGCCTCGTTTGGTATCGGTATCAACCGCAAACAAGGATCACGCCAACCCTATCTTGTGACCTCGCTGGTTTCGACCGTAATCGCTGTGTTGGCAGCATTGGGACTGACCTTGACATGGCCGAGCGAGCATGAAGGGTTGAACCTGAATTTCGCCCGAAATGGTCGGGATAAAGTCCTCGTAGCTGAAGTGCCCGCAGAAGTCGCCCTCGGCGGAGGTGATGTCGATGTGGCCTATGCCCTCCCTGCCGATTTAGCGAAAGAATTAGAAATAAAGAAACAGCTTAAAGAGAATCAACTACAAGAACTAGGTCAGATGAATGATGGAGCGCCACGGCTTCCGTTCAATCCACCTTTTGGAGGAGAGGGTTTTGGTGGCGGCCCCCCCCGCAAAGGTGTTCCTCCGGGCCTTCGGTTCGATGGTAATGATAAACAAGATCGAGCTAACGGCTTTAACCTGAATCAAGGGAAGGTCAATGAACTGGCCGAAGTCCTTGACAAAGCCAAAAAATTCAACAAGGGCGAACGGGTCGATGAGGCTAAAGGGAACTTGTTCAAAGAAGCCCAGCAACGCGATCGCATCCGTGCCCAATTGGCCCAGAATCCCCCCCATCTGGGATTTGCTGTCGGCAAACCTGCTGTGGGTCGCCCGAACGCGGGTGGCATCCCTGCTGCGGTTCCCGGTGCCGCTCCCGCTCCGCCTTTTGTGGGGGGACCCGCAGCTCCGATTGCACCGCTCCCACCGATGTTCGAGCAAATTCAAGCTCGCCCCTCCGATGTCGGGCCGATGTTCGTTCGGGAATATGCCCATCAACGGGCACCGGAATTAGGTGAAATTCGCGGCGATAATACCGAGACCGTCTATTGGCATCCTGCCTTGGTGATTCCCAACGAAGGACACACCACGATCCAGTTCCAATTATCCGACGAGATTACCCGTTACCAAGTTCTCGTGGCCGGTCACACCACCGATGGCCGTCTCGGAGCTGTCACGCGAATTATTGAAGCTCGCAAACCTTACACGATTGAACCCAAATTACCCGTCGAAATTTCCAGCGGGGATATTTTGGATATTGCCCTGAACC
>CAZFDX010000382.1:0-2203 GCA_964518325.1 uncultured Alcaligenaceae bacterium
GAGCATTGTCACCCTCATCTAATCTCGCTTGAATCTTTGGTGCTAACTCCCGAAATTCCTCGGGCAACGTTGGTTGTAATTGGGCCCACACCACCCACGCGGCCAAAACGCGAGTCGTTCGGGTCGAAGGAGACCGTTCCAGCCATCCACGCGGGTTCAGGTGCCTGACTTCCCCGCGCGCTGCCCGTGCTTCGCAACGTAACCATCCCCACGCCACTTGGGGAACTTTTGTGCCCCTTTCCCAAACGGCAAGTAACCACGTCAGCGCTGCTTCGGGGTAGGCCCCTGCCGTTTCATAGGCCACCGAGAGATTCTCCCACATCTCCCCACTGGCCGGAGATGATTTTTGCACCGGACCGGAGAGAAATTGTTTTTCTAATCGTGCAATTTGATTATCCACCGATGCGACCGAGACTACCGTTTCAAATCGTCCTTGCGACGGGCGATCGGCGTTTGTGGCTTCGCTCCCTAACTCGCTGGGTTTCTGCGGACGCGGCTTGGATTTTCTGATCACCCGACATGCCCAAGAAAAGGCCCGCGACCATAGCCCTTTCCGATTGATGAATTCATCCCGACTCTTTGAACTTTCCGCCAAAGTTACCGCTGCTAACGAATCGACCTGAACGGGGTTTGTGTTGAGATTTTCCTCCACGAAATTCATCAACCGGAAAGGGCTTGGCCCCCACGTTTTTGCTTCCAGTTCCAATAGACTGGGTCGAATATAGCTCAGAAAATCTCGGACGGGTCTCAGTTCGGTTTTCTTAATCGAATAGCTGGTCAATTTTTGCTGGAGGGGGCTTAACCACGTCAGCGAATCATCCCCCAAAGGGACTTGTTCTCTCAAAAAATCGATCCGTAAAGTAGGAACTAACCGATACCCTTCCGGCAAAAACAGATTGTTAATCCGCACATCCGCAACATACGCTTGGGCTTGTTGAAATACGATCAACGGGGGCTTAGGATCGTCCCAGTAAAGGACACACAATGAAGCCGATTGGAACCACAATAATCGCGCAAAAATCTCCTCGTCATAATTTTGGGTTAACTGAAAAAGGAGTTGGTTGCTATCACCCGTTTCAAATACCCAAAGAGTTGGAATCCCCACGATCGGGGTCGGTTTGAGTTGGCAACGGAGGGGGATCATCAACTGGCTTGGCATCAATGTATAGGGTAGCACATTTTCATCAACGAGATCAACTTCGTCATTTTCATCATTTTCCTCATGAGACACGGTTCAGGGTCACTCTGAAAAGATTCTCCCTTCCCCATGCCTCATACTCCCAGACCCTTTCTCCATTTTCCATTTTCCATTTGCCCTTCTCGAACCCAGATCGACTTCAGGATTCTTCTTCGCATCCAGAATGAATATCGATGTTCGACTATTTCTGGCCGGTCCCTTGTTTGATTTGGTGCGTTCGATCGACAGCCAATTGAGTGAAAACTTCGGTACTCTGTTCCCAGTTGGGCCATCGGACAATCACCCGATCGATTTTATCGAGTTTGCCCAGCCCCACCGTAATCGTGAGTTCACTTTGACTGAGAAACCCCTTGGAACCGGTCACATATCGTGTCAAGGTTTGCCCATTCGCTTCAATGGTCACTTTCGCCCCGAGCGCACTTCGATTGGTGGTGAGTCCATCCCCAACGAGGTTCAATCGGAGCCAATGATGATTCAGGTTTTGATCATTACGAAACAAGCGTGCCTCGCGGTTGTTAGAAACAACAACAAAATCGAGATCGCCATCCCCATCATAATCGAAGAAGGCACACCCTCTTCCAGAGGAGACCTCCGAGAGTTGCAAGCCGAGTTGATCTTGCCCCAAGGGGTGAAATAAAGGCTGATCCCCCCGATTCCAATAGATTTGCGGAGCGGTTGACGTTGTCAGCATCAAATCAAGCCGACCATCCAAATCGAAATCCACAAACAAAGGGGAATACTTCGGCAAATAGCGCCCCGTATCGGCGACTCCGGCCCGTTGCCCTATATCAACGAACTGCGGGAGTCGTTCGCGGATCGCTTCGATTCGATATAAAAGCGTATTTTGCCCAAAGCTGGAAGTCACCACGGCAGCAAATTGTTGGGGTCGAATCTCTGCAAAATCAATTCCGCGAGCATTCACGGGCATTTGGTTTTCTATAGTGGCAATGTTGACACGTTGGCCCTCTTCGACAAAGCCCCGCTTGCCTTCCCCCCCCCCGATAT
>CAZFDX010000383.1:0-2324 GCA_964518325.1 uncultured Alcaligenaceae bacterium
TGCTTTCAAATTCTGTTTATTTCTTTTCTTCATGTTTCTTTTCGTCTGGTTTCTTTTCTTCGGGTTTCTTTTCTTCGGGTTTCTTTTCTTCAGGTTTCTTTTCTTCGGGTTTCTTTGCTTCAGTGGTCTTGGCAGGAGGAACGGAAGGACCGCTTGGGGTTTTCTCAGGGGTCTTTTCCGGAGTTTTCTCAGGGGTCTTTTCCGGAGTTTTCTCACCAGTCTTGTTGGCGGTACCCTTGGTGCCGGTGCCGGTGCCGGTACCTTTCTTGTCTTCACAACCAGCGACAAGGAAAGCAGCTGCTACGAAGAGTGCGAGGAGCTTCTTCATGTTTATTTCCCTTTTGGGATAGAGGTTAATCGATCGGTCTTGTCAAACCCAAAGATTCGACTTAATCGTTCACACCACAGAAGATACAAAGAGCGGGGGTTTTATTCCCGAAAAAAGCGGAACTTTTTTCAAAATTATCATAAACCATTGAGAATACAGGGATTAGGGATTTCAAAAATATTTATCCTCAAGACGGGAATAACTTCCTAATTCTTGGCTCTTACATGATGTAAGATCCGCCAACAGGAGATTTTTAGTGGCTGGTGTGCGCGATCTTGTGACCCAATACTACGAGCCTTTATACCGGTATGCCTACCGGTTAACGGGAAGTCAGGTAGACGCGGAAGACCTTACTCAGGAAACATTCCTGAAAGCACAAACGCAATTCGCTCAGTTGCGAGACCCCACTCGTGCCAAACCTTGGTTGTTTGCGATTCTTCGGAATGCCTACCTTCATCGTGTGCGAGCAGACAAAGGAAAAACCAATCTCTCCTTGGACACGATCGGGGAGTTGCCCGAAAAAAATGAATCGCTCGTGCCTGAGGTCGGATCAGAAGAATTACAACGGGCTTTGAACAATCTGGAAGAGGGTTTTCGGACTCCTTTGATCTTGTATTTTTTTGAGGATTTTAGCTATCGTGATATCTCCGAGCAGATGAATCTCCCCATCGGCACGGTCATGTCTCGTTTGAATCGAGCCAAGGAATATCTTCGACGGGTTCTTGCACCCTCGGAGGAACATTATGAGTGAACTTTCTCCTGAAAAAAAATCGGCCCTCGTTTCGCAGGCTCGACTCCTGAGCCTCGTGGCAGGCCGCAATAATACGGAACTGACACCGGAAGACCGTGCCGAATTGGAAGCGAGCTTAGCGAATTGGCCCGAATTGGCTCAGCAACTGAAACTCGAACAAGAGTTTGAGTCTCGAATTGCGAAAACGATGTTGGATGTGGCAGTCCCTACCGATTTGAAGCACAAAATCGAGGCTTCCCTCTCCGCTTCCAATGGGGCAGGGTTCCGACGAAAAACCTATTGGGCCATGGGAATGGCTGCTTCGCTGCTGTTGGTGGTGGGGGCGGTCTCGGCGTATCGCATCTTGTATGCACCGACTTTGAACCTGAATGAGTTGATCGCTCAGGCAGATGGTGAGGCAGAAAACCCTCGGGGGCTTGTGGAGAATTATCTAGGGCATACCTTTGCTCCCGAAATGCCCATCAATCTCAATCTTCTAGCCACTGTCGGTTCTGGGAGAATCCAGAACCGAGATGTGCCAATGCTTTATCTCCGTAATGCTAGCAAGAATGTTTACGCCAAGGTTTACGTCATTACTTCCGACAAATTCCGGATCGCCGAGGCAGTTCCCTTAACCCAGAACAGTTTTTACGGCCATAAGGTTGAAAAGCTGCGGGATCAAAATCGCAAGGATGTCATCTACTTAGTCGTGTTCACAGGGGATTCATTGACCCCTTTCTTGGACGAATACGCATCTCATTAGAGCCGAAACCCCCGCGTCCCACTTCCTGCTCCCCGCCTCTCGCCTTAGAGCGGAATCTCCACGTTTGCACAAAATCGAATACTTTCAATCCATGAAGTGATATGTCACTCTTTTTCAATCCATGAAGTGATATGTCATTCTTTTTTGGCTTCGTAGGTACAAACCACATTCGTGGAGATGCCCCCACGAGGAGTGAACGAACCTTTGACGACTACTTTTTTCGGCTGAATCACTTTCACAAAATCATCCAATAAACGATTGGTGACTTGTTCGTAGAAAATTCCTTGGTTGCGAAACTTCTGCAGATACAGCTTCAACGATTTTAACTCGACGCAAACCGCATCGGGTGTGTAAGTGTAGGTAATGGTTCCGAAATCGGGATGCCCTGTTTTGGGACACACCGAGGTAAATTCGGGGCAGATAATCTCGATGGTAAAATCCCGTCCGGGGGAGGGATTCGGGAAGGTTTCGAGTTGATCCGCGTTGGGGGGAGTGTTATCAAT
>CAZFDX010000384.1:0-9670 GCA_964518325.1 uncultured Alcaligenaceae bacterium
CCCCCCGAAACCGAAGAAGAAGGATGATGAAACGATCGTCTCGCCGCCTCCTTCTTCCAAGTCAGACGATATTGATGCGACGACGGCACCGGCCGCTAAGACCCGCGTCGATACCGGTAACGATGAGACCATTGCCCCGGAATCGCCACGCAAAACCAAAGCCAAAATCGATGACGACGTTCCCAATCCGTTGGGGAATTATGAGCTGGTTAAAGAACTGGGGCGAGGAGGTATGGGGGCGGTTTATCTCGCACGGCAAATGAGTTTGGATCGTCCCGTGGCATTGAAGATCATGAACAAGCGCTGGGCGAACGACCCGATCTTCATTGCCCGATTCACACGGGAAGCCTATGCCGCTGCTCAATTGACCCATCATAATGTGGTTCAGATTTACGATTTCGGCTTGCAGGATAACATCAATTATTTCAGCATGGAATTTGTGGATGGGAAATCCTTGGGGGATACCATCAAAAAATCCGGTCCCTTTTCGGTGGAATCGGCCGTTGGGTATATTCTGCAAGCCGCCCGAGGCTTAAAATTCGCGCACGATCGGGGGATGATCCACCGCGATATTAAGCCGGATAACCTAATGCTCAATACTCAAGGGATCGTCAAAGTGGCCGATTTGGGGCTAGTAAAAACCCCTGGAATGAGCGCGGCGGATGATAAGGTCGAAAAGACCGAAGCCGATCTTTCCGTGAACTCAATGAGTGCCTTGAAGTCGATGTCGCAAGATATTACCGACGCTCAAACGGCCATGGGTTCCCCCGCCTATATGTCGCCGGAACAATGCCGCGATGCTGCCAATGTCGATGTTCGTGCGGATATTTATTCTTTGGGATGCACCCTGTACGCTTTGGTGAATGGCAAACCACCGTTCACCGGTTCTTCGGCCTTGGATGTGATGGCCCAACATGCCACGGCGGAACCCCCCCCCTTGAAAAACATTCCGCCCAAACTCAATGACATCATCATGAAAATGCTCGCCAAAGACCCTGCTCAACGCCATCAAGATATGGGAGAATTGATCGCCGATTTAGAAGGATTTTTAGGTCGTGGTTCGGGGCCTTTCAAACCTTCGGAAGAACAACTCACGACGTTCGAGAATTTGGCCCAAAGTTTCCGAAATTCCCCCAAAGCGAAACTCCGAAGCAAAATGCTCTTGGCCGCAGGGATCGGCGCCATCATCGCAACGCTTCTAGCGGGGGTGATCGGTGGCATCTGGGGAGCCGCCATCGCCATTGGTTTCGCCATTCAAACGATCATCGCCTATCAAGTGATTGTGGGCATCCTTCAGGGAACCTACCTATTCCGCAAAGTTCGCGAATGGGCCTTTGGTGCCAAGATCACCGATTGGCTGATGGCCATCGTGGGGGGGGGGATCACTCTGGGGGTTCTCTTCCTACTCGGTTTGCTCTGGCCTTTAGTGGGTACGGTGATTGCAGCGATCGGTTTGGCCTTTGTTTTCCATGTGGTGTTCGATAAGGCCGCCCAAACCTCGCGTAAACCGATCCTTGAGGAAACGCAAAAACAACTGAAACGGCTGCGCTTAGCAGGGATGGAAGAAGAGGAATTGCGGAAATTCGTGGCAGGTGCTGCCAGCCCCAATTGGGAAGAATTTTACGAGGCCCTTTTTGGTTACGAAGCCAAATTGCAACTGCGTCCCGTTCTCAAGGCCGATAATCCCGACTCGAACTTCCCCAAATATGGAGCTTGGCGAGACGCGATCATTACCCGAATCGAGAAAGTGCAACAGGCACGAAAAACAGCCAAAGAGCAAAAATTACTGCAAAAGCTGGAGGCGAAAAAACTTCAAGCCCAAGGGGTCGATAAGAAAGAGGCCGAAGCCAAAGCCGAGGCTGCTGCCGTGGCCCTTGTGGAACAAGCCAACGAATTCAAGGCTGCCGAAGAAGAACTTCGAGCTTTACCTGCCAAGGAAAAACCGATTGCTCTCAAGGCCCGCCCCAACCTGCGCAATGCGATTCGAGATATTGAAAAAGGCGCCCCCAAGGAACGCCCCCGAAAACAATTCAACCCCATCAAAAGTTTCAGTCGCTTGCTCTTCGGCCTGAAAACCCGATTCCTGATTGCAGCGGCCCTCATTTTTGTCGGGGCCTTATGGGTGCGGCAAACCCTTCGTAATCCGCCGGATTTGAGTGAATTAAACAGTTCCGATAACGCAGCCGATGCCGTTAAAGCCGCCAAAGAGGTCGCAGGCTCTTTGAAACCCCTTTGGGAGGACGGGCGCCCAGTGGAAGAATTTGGCATGTTTACCAATTGGGCCAACACCGTGAACCCGCTGGCAGCCGGACTGATGCTTCTGTCGAGCCTTGTGTTTTCTCGACCACGCGGCGTAGCCCTCATTGCCTTGGGCGCTCTCATCACTGTGATTGCTCCCACCCTACCGAATTATGTGGAAGCCATTCCGAAGGAGGGAATCGGGCCATTCAAACCTCACCAAGCTGGTTTGATTGTGGGGGCTGTGTTCACCATATTGGGAATGATTCTGGGACGGTGGAAACGATAATCAGGAGATTGTTATTGGGAAATGTTTCTCGGACGATTCGGATAGTGGAAACGATCCTCCGGCGATTCGGATAGTGGAAACGATCTTCAGGATGTTCGCCTGTTCGTTGTTCGTTCCATTTGGGTTTGATTTCTCTTTTTTCTGAAAGGGATCGAATTGAGATCAGTATATTTTAATAGCGACTCCAAAAGGGTTAGATGAATTTCTCCCAACTCCCAGCCGAGGGGTGATTTTTTTAGAAATCACCCCTCGGTTTTTTTTCATCCTTCGTTTAATCATTCTTGAAATTTTGCCTAACTTATCTGAAATTGGCGCAAACTTTTCTCTTTATCCCATCCTCTAAATTGTCAGACACCGATCAAGTGTCCTCTAACACCTTCAGCAACGGAGACGAACATGAAAAAGTGGATTCTACCCATCGCAGTGTGTGCCCTCGTTTTAGGATTCAGCGGCTCGGCCCAAGCGCAGCTCCCGCCAACGGTTGTGGGTGTTTCGAGCTACGGCGGGTTTCATTACCCAAGCACCTTGGGCGTCAACTACACCACCCGATTTGGTAGCAACGGGGTCCTCTCCGTTGGTTATGCGACACCGGTCTACAACTACGGTTACACCTACGGGGTCACGCAATTTGGTATCCCCGGCTATACCTATCGTTCTTACTACGCCACACCTTATGTAGCTCCGGTGGTTCCGGTTTACGGTGTTCCCGTTGTTCCCGCTTATCGCTACTACGGTGGGTTTATCATCCGATAATCGCGTTCGGTCTTTACGAATGAGTCTTACCCAAGGGGTGATTGAGAAACAATCGCCCCTTTATTTTTTGTCTGACCTTAATTTCCCCAGTCAAATTTTACCGTTCTGGATCAAAGCTAAAAGTCCCAAGATATGCCGGCATCGGGAACGTCGGAGAAACCCCAAACATTCACACGAACAATCTTCCCGTTTGCCCACTCGAACATGATACAGGGTTCCCATACCGGTCCGGTGAACGGCAAAGCCCCGCCCTCCGATGTGACAAGGAATCTCGCAGAAGGTGTAAAAATGACTACGTTTTTGAACCGTGATACGAAAAACGCCGACCCCTTGGGGATTCGGGGGAATCGTGAGGGTGATAGTTCGTTCCGGCTGCGAAGAGCTTCCTTTTGTCACAACCATTATTTTTGTTGTTGTTGGGGGAATATATCCTATTGTAGTCCCTTACAGGTCGCTTGGGATTATCGGACATCGATCGATTTTCTCATGAATTTCTCCTCATTTCCCCATAAATGAACCCTTCAGTCTACATCAAATAGGAATCAAATAGGGGGTCTATCGGCAGTGAGGTGGATGACACTCAATGGGTGCCCCTCAGTTGACATCGTATAGAGGTCTTTCTCCAATGGAGGGATCACACGACCTGCAGACCTTGGTTGCGATTTTTCAACAGACGGTCACAGACTATCCAGAACAGGTGGCGTTGGAATTTGGTTCCCGCCAAACAACCTATCGTGAACTCGATACCATTTCGACTCAACTGGCGCAAGAACTGTTTCGTCTGGGTGTGACCTCAGGCCGGTGCGTGGCCCTGTATCATGAGCGATCCGATCGCTGTTTGATCGCCCTACTGGCGATTCTCAAAACGGGTTGTGCCTATGTCCCGATCGATCCCGCCACACCGATCGAACGAGTCCGCCAAATTCTCAACGATTGCCAAGCCGTTGCTCTCATCTCTGATTCGCCAGCCAAACGGCCCGCGATTGATTTTTCCTTGCCGATCTGCTGGCTGGATTTGTGGACTGGGCCAACCGTCTCTTCCCCGATTCTCCCCGACATTCAACCCCTTCATGACATTCAATCCCATCATGACATTCAACCCCATGATTTGGCCTACCTGATTTATACCTCTGGCTCTACCGGTCAACCCAAAGGGGTGATGATTGAACATCGGAGTGTGTGCCATTATGTTTCCTTGCAAAAAGAACTTTATGGGATCACTCCGCAGGATCGGGTTTTTCAAGGTTTTTCATTGGCATTTGATGCGTCGGTCGAAGAGATTTGGCTAGCGTGGGCACATGGAGCCACTTTGGTGGTCGCTTCGGCAGAATTGATCCAGAAGGGGCCAGACTTGGGGTTCGCTCTGGAGCAATTACAAATCAGTGTGTTATCCACCGTGCCGACGCTCCTTTCGGTTTTGGAAGGGGAACTGAAAGGGGTCCGCATCTTGATTCTCGGGGGCGAAGCCTGTCCTGCGGCGCTAGTGCAGCGGTGGGCTAGCCCCACTCGGCGGATGTTCAACACTTATGGACCGACCGAAACCACAGTGATCGCTACCGCCAATAGATGCGATCCGCATCAACCCGTGACAATTGGCCGCCCCTTGCGCGGATACGATGTTCTTTTGGTCGATGACAATGGAAGAAAAATTGCTTCGTCACAAATTGGGGTCACAGGGGAAATTTGGATTGGTGGAATCGCGGTGGCACGCGGCTACTTGAATCGACCTGAACTCACGGCAGAAAAGTTTGTCGAAATCTCTTTCACCGAAGGAACCCCAAGCCAACGCTACTATCGCACGGGGGACCTCGGTTCGTGGACCGCATCGGGAGAATTAGAATTTCGGGGTCGCATCGATCAACAAATTAAGATTCGTGGATTTCGGGTCGAACTGGAGGAGGTCGAAGCCACCCTACAAAGTTTCTCGAAAGTCCAAACGGCGGCCGCGAAGGTTTTCACCGATCCTCAATCCGGTCCGTATTTAGTGGGGTATGTCACTGTTCGAGAGGGAGAATCGCTGAGCGAAACGGAATTGCGTGAACATCTTCGTCGATGGTTACCCCCTTACATGATTCCCAATCGCTACATCGTTCTCGATGAATTTCCCTTGCTGCCCAGCGGTAAGATCGATCGCAACCGTTTACCCGAACCGGTGCGGGAAACGATGCCGGATTCTAAGCCCATCGAATGGGCAAACGAGACCCAAAAAATTTTGGCCGAGTGTTGGTCGCGGGTGCTTGGGGTTGCGGTTCTGCGAGGCGATCAGAATTTTTTTCACGATCTCGGGGGGCATTCGTTACTCGTGGCGCAAGTGGTATCCGAACTACGGAAAATCCCGAGGTTTAGTACCCTTTCGGTGGCAGATGTTTATCATCATCCGACGATTGAAAGTTTAGCCAGCGCGGTCGAATCTGCCGCTCAAACGACAAGCAAAACGCTTCCGTTGCCCCCAAGGAAACCGATCTCTCGAGCGCGTCATTTCCTGTGTGGCTGCGGACAAATCATCGCTTTGTATCCCCTGTTGGGATTCTTCTCCTTACAGTGGATGTTACCTTATTTGGTTTACAGCGATCTGATGTTCTCCGGTGCCGAAACCTTCGTGGCAATCGGCGTCGCTTTATTGAGTTTGCTCGGGGTTTTCCCGTTGATGTTATTGCTTTCGATCGTGTGTAAATGGGTGTTGATTGGTCGATTCCAAGCTGGTCGGTATCCCCTATGGGGAGGGATGTATTTTCGGTTTTGGGTGGTCCGAACGGTGTGCAATATGGCCCCCACTTCGTTTTTGGTCGGCACCCCCTTACTCAGTTGGTATTATCGATGCCTGGGCGCCCGCATCGGCAAGAATGTCTACTTGGGCAGCGACGATTTAACCTGCTTCGATCTCATCGAGATTGGGGATCATTCCACCATCGGCTACAGCACCGGCTTACTCGGGTATACGGTGCGGGGGGGGGAATTACACCTCGGAAAAATTTCGATTGGCGAACGAGTTTTTGTTGGCAATCGCTCGATGTTGGGGATTCACTCAAGTATCGAGAATGGCAGCGCCTTGGAAGACCTTTCGTTGTTACCCGAAGGGCAAACGATCCCTGCCGGCGAACGATGGCTTGGCTCACCGGCCCAAAAGAGGGGGGCTTATTCCCCCCCCCCGATGGTTCCTCCTTCTTGGGCAAACCGCTGGATCATGAATAGCCTGTATGCCCTCGGGTCGGCGTTGCTTCCCTTGGTCGCGATCGTGGCCTATTTTCCGGGGGTTCTTTTTCTCAGCGATCAAGCCCGCCATTCTACAGGATATGCCTACCTGTGGTATGCTCCCTTGGTGGCATTATCCTTCGTGATGATTTTCACGTTATTGGTCACTGCAACGAAGTGGCTTCTGTTGGGTCGGGTGAAAGCGGGGACCTATTCTCGGCATCAATTTTTTGCCCTGCGCAGATGGTTTGTGAATGGCCTGATGGACCTGAGCCTTGATGTCACCGGTACCCTTTATGCAACGATTTACCTCAATCCTTGGTATCGGGCACTAGGAGTCAAGGTCGGCAAACGAGCCGAAATTTCAACCGCTGATTCGATCCCCTTCGATCTACTAGAACTCGGTCCAGAAAGTTTTGTGGCCGATGCCGTCACCATCGGGGCAGCACGGATCGAAGGCGATACGGTAACACTCGATCGCGTGGCATTAGGGAGTAAAGCGTTTGCCGGAAACGGTGCGGTGATTCCGCATGGGCGAACGCTCGGGGCCGACGGACTTTTAGGCTGCCAATCGTTGGCCCCGCCCGAAGCCTCGGTTCCTGATAGCTCTTGGGTAGGCTCTCCGGCCGTATTTCTTCCGGTTCGTCAAGAAAGCCTGAACTTTTCCGAAGCCCAAATCTCAAAACCCCCGTTCCGTTTATGGTTGCTTCGTGGAGCGATTGAAGCGGTTCGCATCTTGCTTCCGCCCACCGTGTTGGTAGTATTGTCGAGCTTTCTCATTCTCAGCGTGATGCTACTGCGCGAGGTTTTATCGATCGTCGAAATACTGGCCCTGTTCCCGCTGATTTATGGAAGTGCGGGCCTATTGATTGTGCTCTTTACCGTGACCTTGAAATGGCTGGTGATAGGACGATGGCACCCCACCCAGCAACCTTTGTGGAGCCACTTTGTTTGGCGTACCGAACTCATTTCGGGACTGCGAGAACATTTGGCCGACCGGTACCTGACCAGTTTGCTCGTAGGAACCCCCTTGCTCTGTTGGTATTACCGCCTATTTGGTGCTCAGATTGGTCGGCGTGTCTTCTTGGATACCAACGATTTATGCGAATTTGATCTCACCGTGATTGGGGATGAAGCCGAAATCAACGAATGGGTTACCTTGCAAACACATTTGTTTGAAGATCGGGTGATCAAAGTGTCTTGGGTGAAAGTGGGAGAGCGTGCCTCCATCGGTGCCCGTACCCTGATTTTGTACGACACTCAAATTGAGCCAGATGCACAGGTCGGGGAACTCTCTTTGATTATGAAAGGAGAGACCATCCCTGCGGGGTATCGTTGGGTGGGAATTCCCGTCAGAATGAGTGATTGATTCTCGCAAGGCCGACTCCCTGCTCAAGCAGTTGCCTGAAATTCCCTCTTTTTTCTAGCTGAATCGATCACTCAAATTGAGAAGAATTGGGTAACGGAATTTTTTGTCCCGATTTCGGTTCAACGGGAACTAATCGACGGATGATTTGATGACTCAACAGCTCTAGCCCCGTTTTGTGCAGGCAACTAATGGCGATCATAGAATCAAAGGGGGGGGGGCCTTGCAGCAAATCTTCTTTGTTCAACACGATCAATAATTTTTGGGGAGAAATTCCTAATTGACTGGGTAACTGCTGCGGGTCGAAAGTGGCCAATTCATTCGGCTCGACGAGATAAACGACCAAATCACAAGATTGGATGGCCTGTCGCGATTTCTCGATTCCCAAAGATTCTAAAACATCCCCCGCTTCGCGTAAACCGGCGGTATCGGTTAAAGTGACCGGCCAACCATCCAAGGCAATCGTCAGGCTGACCAAATCCCGTGTGGTACCGGCAATCGGTGCGACAATACTGCGTTGATAACCCGCCAAGGCATTCAACAGGCTACTTTTGCCCACATTGGGGCGCCCCACGAGGGCAACTTGAAAAGGCTCAATCAAATGGTTTGCTAAATTTTGAAATGAAGCGATCTCTTCTGGGGTCGTCTCCCGATCCGGCCCCATGGCCTGATCGAGCAAAATCCCAGCCGTTTTTTTGGTCACCGCCCGACCCAATAAATGCCAAGCCTGTGCGTTAATTGCCGAGGTACGAACCAATTGCCACGGTTCGACTTGCTGAAAGCCCAAACGGGAAAGAAAATCGCACAACCAACGGACTACAGCGATTCCACCATGACAATGAATCTCGATGCCGCCAGAAGGGGGGCAACTCAAAATGATTTCATCGCCTTGAGAAACGGTTTCCCCAAATGTCCCGACCCATAACCGGCCCAAGAGAGGCGATTCTGGAAGGGGCTGTTTCGACCGGAAAAAAGGGCGAATGAGCTGCCAAGCCTGTGGCCCCTCCAGAGCGATCACCGCAATGGCGGCCGATCCCGTTGCGGTGAGTTGTGCCATCACATTCATGATGATAGTTTAGTGAGTTATTGTGCAGGGTGTTACCCGATGGTGCGAGAAATCGTTACCATATCATTATGAACCCAATTGTTTTTGCACTTCGTCACCCCATCACTGTGATGGTGGGGATCGTCGCCATTATTTTGGGGAGCGGGCTGACTCTCTCACGAATCAAGATCGATATTTTTCCCTCGCTGAATACCCCCGTGATTTATATCTGCCAACCCTACGGGGGATTGGACCCCGCTCAGGTTGAAGGTTTACTCACCAACTACTACGAATTTCATTTCCTGTATGTCTCGGGTGTTCAACGGATTGAAAGCAAAAACATGCAGGGAATGGCCCTATTAAAGGTCTACTTTCACGCGGGAACGGATATGGCCCAAGCGATGGGCGAGGTCGTGGCCTCGGTCAATCGCGCTCGCTTCATGATGCCCCCCGGAACGGTCCCCCCGTTTGTGACCCGATTCGATACAGGGTCCGCCGCAGTCGGTTATTTGGTTCTTTCGAGCCAAACGAAATCGATCAAAGAAATTCAGGATTTGGCCACTCTCCGAGTTCGTCCCAGTTTTGCCAACATTCCGGGCATTTCCACCCCCCCTGCCTTTGGGGGCAACCAACGAGCGATCATCGTCAATCTGGACCCAAATGAACTACGGAACCTGAACCTCTCCCCGGATGACGTCATTCAAGCATTAAACACGGGGAATTTGGTTGTCCCTGCAGGGAATGCTCGCATCAAAGATCGTTTATATCTTGTGCCGACGAATAGTAT
>CAZFDX010000385.1:0-3213 GCA_964518325.1 uncultured Alcaligenaceae bacterium
AAAGAAACGATAGTCACAAACGTATGAACAACACACAATCGACCGAATTGATTTTTGAATTGTCTCGCACGGGCCGCCGTTGCCATATCCCCCCACAAAGCGACGTACCCGAAGTTCCTTTGGATAACCTTCTGCCTGCGAAATATCGAGCGCAGAATGCCCCCCCCCTTCCGGAAGTAGCCGAGATCGATTTAATTCGACATTTTAACAATCTTTCCACTCGGAACATGTGCATCGATACGAACTTTTATCCGCTCGGTTCATGCACGATGAAGTACAATCCGAAACGTCATGAGCGCTGGTCAGCCGATCCGGCATTTGCGGGCCTTCACCCATTACAAGATGAAGAGACCTGCCAAGGGATGCTCGAAGTGCTTTGGGAAATGCAAAACTTCCTGAAAGAAATTTCGGGCTTACCGGCCATTTCTTTGCAACCGGCAGCCGGCGCCCATGGGGAATTGACCGCGTTGTATGTGGCAGCGGCCTACTTCCGCGATAAGGGGATGACACAACGGAAAAAGGTTCTCGTCCCCGATAGCGCACACGGCACGAACCCCGCCAGTGCTGCCTTGGCGGGATTCGAGAGCGTGACCGTCAAAGGCAATGCCAAAGGCTTGGTTGACCTTGACGATTTCCGCCGAAAACTCGATGAAACCACGGCCGTATTCATGATTACCAACCCCAACACGTTGGGATTATTTGAAGAGCAAATTCAAACGATCACGCAAGAAGTGCATGCGGCCGGCGGACTGGTTTACCTTGATGGCGCGAACATGAACGCCATCCTCGGGATCACGCGGCCTGGGGATTTCGGGGCCGATATGCAACATTACAACGTTCACAAAACCTTTACGGGTCCGCACGGAGGGGGGGGGCCTGGCTCTGGTCCTATCACCGTTCGCGATTTTCTCGCACCGTATCTGCCGACTCCGATTGTTGCCAAGAAGGATAACAAGTTCTTCCTCGATTACAATTATCCCAAATCGATTGGACGGGTGCGAAGTTTCTTTGGCAACGTCGGGATTCTTTTCCGAGGTTGGGCTTATATCCGCACTTTGGGGGCCAAAGGTCTTAAGGAAGTTTCTCGGCACGCGGTTCTTAATGCCAACTATTTGTTATCTCGTATTAAAGGGGTTTACGACGTTCCTCATGGCGATCGCTGCATGCATGAGTTTGTTGCCAGTTGTAAAACCCTGCGGCGTGAAAAGAAAATCTCCGCTATGGATGTTTGCAAGGCCTTGCTCGATTACGGTTTACATGCCCCGACCGTCTACTTCCCCTTGGTTGTTCCTGAAGCTCTGATGATGGAACCGACCGAAACCGAAAGCAAAGAAACCTTGGATCGTTTTGCCGAGGCCCTGATTGAAATTGCATCACAAGAAGCGACCTATCTTCAGCATGCCCCGCATACGTTGCCGATCAGCCGCCCCGATGTGGTCAAAGCCGACCGCGAACCCATTCTGCGTTGGACCGCAAAGGTCTAAAGTGGTTTCAAAGTTGTTGTCGCGTCAAGAATACGGGGATCGTCTACGGAACATAGCATGAGCGGCGATTGGCCCCCCGCAACACCAATTTTGAACTGGCTCTAACGTGATTTTGGGACAGAACCGCTGCTGCGGGGGGGGAGGGACAACTAACCTTTCAATTCCGAAATCAATACGATCACTCTCGAACCGTGAGAGTTCCAGTCCTCCGAGTGGGATCGATTAACCTTTCAATTCCGAAACCAATGCCCGCAAAAAGGGTTCCACATCGCTGACAATCCCAATCGTTTGCACAGTCCCGCGATCCATCAACTTTGTCACCGTTGCCGGATTAATATCCACACAGGCCACTTTCACCCACGCGGGGAGCAAATTCCCCACCGCCACCGAGTGAAGAGTGGTCGCAACCATTAGGCAAAAGCCCACCCCTGGAATTAAAGCCCGCATCGCTTTTTGAGCTTGGACGACATCGGTAATCACTTCGGGTAAGGGGCCATCATCACGGATACTTCCTGCCAAAACAAAGGGGATTTTATGTTGGATGCACTCGTCAATGAGCCCACCAGTGATCTTTCCCTCTGCGATCGCTTTTTCGATCCCCCCTACACGACGAATTGTATTGATGGTCCGCAAGTGATTTTCATGCCCTTCTTCCGCCGGTAAACCACGCTCCAGAGAGACCCCTAAACTGGTGCCATAAATGTTTTGCTCCAAATCGTGGGTGGCTAGGGCATTGCCGGCAAAAAGAATATCGAGATACCCATTTTGGATTAACCAACCGATCCACTGCCCCCCCCCCGTATGAACGACGGCCGGCCCTAGCACCGCCAAGATTTTTTCGCCCGAGGCTTTGGTTCGTTTCATGGCAGCGGCAATTTCCCGAACGGTTGCCCCTTTGGGTTTCTCGCTTTAAACCGCCGACGACATAAACTCGAACAATTCCGATTTGCGTTGTGCTTCCTCGGGAAAAACGCGAACGCCGCTGCGACCAATCACGACCAAATCGCCCTGTTGCACATCGCCCATCGGCACACAACGAGCCGTCGGACCTTTCGGATCAATCACGATGCCGACATCCATTTCTTGCCCTTGCACCTCAATCCATTGGCCGCCGATGCGAACTTCGGTCTTCAAATTCGTGGTGCAATAAAATCCTTCGGGAAAGGCGCCCGCGACCTCGGCAACGGCGGTCACACAATCGGCGGCATGAACCGGTATCGCTCCGTGATCGTGAATCGCATCGAGAATATCGTTGAGTTTCTCTTGCGATTCGGCCCAAACTTCAATTCGCGCCACGGAAGGGTCCGTGCTTTTTTCGCCAATTTTCATGCTCGAAATGTGATAGTGCCCCCCACGAGACATAATCACATCCAAAACTTTTGGCAGCAACAAGGAATCGAGAATGTGGCCGGAAAGTTCGACCTCTTCGAGATACGTTTTGTCTGTCATGGTCAATCGCTCAGATAGGTGAATCTCTATTCTAGCTAACCTCACTTAAGTAGGAAACCATGTTCCCGATTCCCGATTCCTGATCATCAAGATTCCCGATTACAGATCATCAAGATTGCCGAGTCCAGATCATCAAGCCAGATGGATGGGCGGGTCCAATCGTCAAAGGCCCCATCCCCGATGTGTGTAATTTATGCTGGCGATGAGCATCAATTGATCCACTTGGACTTCGAGTAGTCGTGGCAGAATCCCCGATGGGTGTCATTTATGCTGGCGATGT
>CAZFDX010000386.1:0-5103 GCA_964518325.1 uncultured Alcaligenaceae bacterium
CTGATGGTACGTCGGCGCAGATGAATTTGGGAGCGATCGCGAGCATGGCCGGTGGGCGGGGCCGTCAACTTCCCGGATATCGAATCACCTATTCACCAGCCCAAGAGACGCAAACCCCGTTTGGTTCAGGCAACGGCGCAAGCCTGAGCTTTATCCAACAACAAGTCAACGCGGGCTTCCCGATTTATATGGATGAATCGGAACGGATCCTGGCGATTTTCTCCGTCCGCCATACTTGGTTCGATACGGAAGCGATTCTGCCCGATAGCCGGCGGGCCTTTCCCGATACTCTGACGATTCCAACCATTGGCTTATTTTATTCTCACCGCTTTGAGAATGGTTATTCCTCCGGCCTGATTATTAACGTCAACTCTCCGAGTGATAAGCCTTTTAATAGCCTGCGTGAAGTGAACCCTGTCCTGATTGGCTTTTTGCGTATCCCTGTGGTCAACCAACGGGATGCTTGGAATCTCTCCGTGTTTTATTCGCCTGCCAGCCAACTCCGATTCCCTTTACCGGGCGTGGCTTATTCGTGGAATCCTTCGCCCGATTTCCGCTGGGATATTGGTATCCCTTCCAATTTATTTTGGCGTTTTGCTCCCGACTGGACGTATGAATTCAACTTTTTACCCCTAACCAACATCATGAGCCGCACCACTTATAAACCTATCGATGAACTTTCCCTTTATGGATCGTTTGAATGGCTGAACGAAGCCTATTTACTCAGTGGGCGGGAAAATCGGAACGATCGCTTTTTCTTCGATGAAAAACGTCTTGAACTCGGTGCGATCGTTCGTCCTTACGGGAATTGGAGTGTGATCGCTGCGGTAGGGTATGCGTTCGATCGCCGCTTTTTCCAAGGGAGACGCTTCCGAGAAAACGATTACGATCGAATCAATCTCGCCTCGGGGGCTTATGGTACCTTGCAGATTGGCTATAACTTTGGTGGCGCTCGAAGACCCGATCGCCCTCAGTGAAGCAATCAAATTCGTTCACGAAGCAATCAAATTCGATCCGATCGCTCATTGAAAGCCGATCCACCCCAAGCAAATAATCTCAGTGAGCAAATAAATCCCGCCATGCGAGATAGATGAGCAATCCCAGAATACCATAAGTAGACACGTTCGCAATGAGACTGGGGGAGAAAAATTTGACGGCACTTCCCGCATATTTGTTGAGTTTGATGGTCAAACCTCGGAAATCGACGCTGTAGGCCTCGTCCAAAACTAAATGGGAAAAAAAGCCAATCATGGTTCCGACGGCAATAAATGCTCGTTGGCTAAGAACAGGGGCATCGTACACCAAAAACATGGCCAAGCCTGCGATGAGCATCGCAGGGATCGAGTGAAACATCCCCCGATGCACCGTGAACCGTTTGAACAGGCGAGATAACCCATAGCGAATGCCCGCATAAATCAGCGCCAACCACAAAATGACCTCTTCATGCGATAAATGGAGATTGATTAATCGCGGCATCATAATCAGGGGAACCACCGCAGACATCAGCCCAAATAACTCACGGACCGGAACGCCGGAATCGGAATCCAGATCGGGGAGCAAGCCACCGATCGTAACGACACCGGCGCCGAGCAAGGCCAAAGCAGGGGGCATCTGAAGGGCACTGGCACCGATCCCTCCATAGATAAATCCCAAGCCCGATGCAAACGCTAAATGCCCACGATAACTGGCCATACGATCCCTCGTTGGTGTGATGTCTCCTCAACTCGTTCCAGATGATGTCTCCTCAAAAGGCGCTCAGGGCGTTTCGGTCTGCAAGGCCAATCGGGCCTGTTGAATCTCGGTCTGACGCATCGCTTGGAAGCGTGCCATCGTTTGGGCCACTTGTGGGGAAAGTTCCCATCGAGTGTATTGTTCCCAAGTCGCATCGGCACGGGCTGCCTGTTGCTCGAAAGGTTCGTTCCACACAATTCGTCCTTGATCGACCAATTTCACAAACAGCGGTTCGCCAGCAATCGCTTCCGAAGATTCTGCCACAACCAGCGTATCGCCCCGTCCGTAGACCCGTAAATAACCGCCGAGCGATTCCTTGCCTGCGGAATTGGAAAATTTGACATTCTGGGAATTGCCGGTGGCAGTGCGTTTGAAGGCTGCCGAGACCGTATCACGATGCACGGCCCGCCACCAGTAACCGCCAGCGCCGGGAAAGAGCATCGTTGGTTCTTGGCCGGTTTTCTCACGGAAGAACTGGTACACTTTCCGAACACCTTCGGGGGTCACCTCATCCTCAAACACAATCGTGCGTGGGGTGATTCCGGCCCGTTGCATTTGCTCGAAGTACAACACGCATTGGGCAGCAATATCACCGCTATCGACCCGAACCCCCACCCGAGAAGTTTCGGGGTGAGCCTTGATGACACGCAGGGCATTTTGCAGTCCCACCGTTTCGGCATCGACTAAATCACACAGCAGCGATGCGGTTCCCATGCGGGAGATGAAACGATCCATCATCTCGTATTCCGCAGAGGCCAAGGTCCGATCAAACGATTGGGCAGCACACATCATCTCGTGGCCGATCGTCCCGATCGACTGAAATAATTCCGGATACATAAACTCGGCCGTATCGTTACTGGTGAGGCGCCCCCCCCCCCCGACAAATCGTGCCAACAACAAGATCAGATTGCAGACCCCCACCGGTGCCGAACGCAGACCAAATTCCGCATCACGCGGGGTAGCTTGTTTCATCAATCGGGCTTTCGTGGCTTGGATGACCGGTACGAAATAGCGACACATGGCCGGTTCCAAGTAGGAAATGAGTCCCCCCATCCCTTCAAAAATCAGGGCGGGCACCCCAGCCAGAAAGGTTTGTCCACCGGCAAAACCCCAAACATCCACAGGAAGAAAAATTTCGTCTCCCGTGTGGGTTTGCAGAACCCGATCCCATAATTCTTCGGGAAAAGCCTTCACATGAGAATGATCGCGATACCACAAACGAGCCAATTCAATATCGCTGCGTTTCAAGGGACGAGCAAACCATTGGGCCAACATTGCTTCGTGGCCTGCCATAATCAGGCGTTGGCCGGCTCCCGCTTCGGGAATCCCTTTGCGAAATGTCAACGAGTAGCAGGCATGTTCCACCGCAATATCCGGCACGGCGTGCCACATGGTCCGTTTGTAAGTATCGGTCGAACCAAGGAACCCGCCGAGGAGGAATAACTTGTCGAAGAACTCGGCCCGCATTTGCGCCCGTTTCTGGGCAAAGGGATCGACCATCACGGAATCTCACACGAGTGAAGGAACGCGATTATTGAGCATAGGCCGCTTCGGCGGCTGCGACCCCTGCACCGAGGGGGATATTGATTCCACTCCCTTTAAGACATTGTTCCAGTGCGGCGAGAACCTGAAATACTGCCGAAGGTTTGCTATTGTACCCCATTAGACCAATCCGCCAAACCTTCCCTTTGAAATCGCCTAGCCCCCCCCCGATTTCGATCCCGAACTCGTTCAACAGACGTTTGCGAATCGCTAGATCATCGACCCCGTTGGGGATTTTCACTGCATTCAACTGCGGGAGTTGATGGTTGGGGTCCGCCGTGTATTCCAACCCCAAGGCCAATAGGCCCGCTTTCAACGCCCGATGATTCCGTAAATGGCGAGCCCAACGATTTTCCAAGCCCTCTTCCTGAACGATCCGCAAGCCTTCCCGAAGAGCATAGACCATCGAAATCGGTGCGGTATGATGATAGGCCCGATCCGAACCCCAATACGTTCGGATGATAGAAAGATCGAGATACCAACTTTGGACTTTGGTTTTTCGTTGCGCCATGACTGCCTCGGCCTTGGCAGAAAACGAAATGGGGGATAAGCCCGGAGGACAGCCCAGCCCTTTTTGCGAGCAAGAATAAATCGCATCGATGCCCCATTCATCCACCAACACCGGCACACATCCCAACGAGGTCACGGCATCCACAATCAAAAGCGTGTCAAACTCTTGGCATATTTTCCCTAAACCCTCCAGAGGCTGAAGAACCCCCGTCGAGGTTTCGGCATGGACAATCCCTAACGCCTTGGGGCGGACCTTCTGTAATGTTTCACGAATCACATTCAGATCAAAGGCTTTGCCCCATTCTTGGTTCAAAGTGGTCACTTGAGCGCCGGCCCGTCCTGCCACGTCGATCATTCGTGTGCCGAAAAAACCCTTTGCACAAACCACGACCTTATCACCCGGTTCAATGAGGTTGACCAAGCAAGTTTCCATCCCTGCCATGCCCGTTGCAGAAACAGGAAAGGTCAGGGGGTTCTTCGTGTGATAAACATCCCGCAAGAGTTGTTGGGTCTCTTGCATCAGTTCGAGAAAATAAGGATCGAGATGCCCCAGCAACGGGGTCACCATCGCCGCCAATACTCGGGGATGAGCATCCGACGGGCCGGGGCCAAGCAGAAGGCGATTCGGGGGATTTAATTGTCCGGGAAGAACCATAAAATTCTCTCAGTGGGTATATCAACAAGGTACGAAAACCGAGATAGAGTGAGTAGGGAATTTTACGGTTCACCAGAAAAGGGTTAGTCTGAAATGCAAGGGGGTCGGAAGAACCTAATTGAGACCTATCGACCCATACCAAAATTCACTTTGGCATCTTTGGAAACAACAAAGGCCTTGGTGTGACCGCGCAGGTCTTTCGTCAATCCGCGAACGTAGTTGATGTTGACTTCTTTATCGTTTCCCGTGGCCGTGAGTTGATCGCCTCCCGACCCGCTCCATGCAAAAATCAGCACCTTTTGTTTGGTGAAATCGACCTTGATTTTGTCGAGCTTTTCTTTGCCATCAACCACTTCCTTCAACTTCTTTTCATCGGTGATCGTGAGATAATCGGTCACTTTCGATTTTGGGAATTCGCTTAGCACTAGGTCAATGGCGGGAATCGGTGCCGATTTTTCTTCTGCCGAAATCACCCCAAAGATCATAAGGAATGTAAACGCCCCAATCAGACAACGCATCGATATTCTCCTAAAGGTTAAATAAAAAGTTTTCTCTCAAAGGTGACATAAATGTTTGACACAACGATTAACGGTTACCCATCACTTCGACTTCGGCATCCTTGGGAACGGCAAACAATTTGACGTGTTCACGCAAGTCTCGGGTTA
>CAZFDX010000387.1:0-2373 GCA_964518325.1 uncultured Alcaligenaceae bacterium
CCACGCTGAACCAGATCCGTGCAAGCCTCGCCGCTTCGGCCAATCCCTACATCGCCCAGGCGGTCGGCTTCGCCGGCGACCTCTCGCCCTACGCCAGCTGGGAGGACTTCCAGGCCCGCAACGGGCTGAGCGATGCGGTCATCGCCCAGTTCCGCGCCGCCTATCCCGATCTGGTCCTGTCCACGCCCGAGGCAGTTGCGGCCTTCGTCGCGGTCAACCCGGATATCGAGTTGGTGGACGGGCCGAATGGCGAGAAGATCGTCAAGGGCATCGACCGGGTGGATCTCTGGGTCGGCGGCCTGGCCGAGGCCCACATCAACGGCGGCATGGTCGGGCAGACCTTCTGGGTCGTGCTGCACGAACAGTTCGACCGTCTGCAGGAAGGCGACCGGTTCTACTACATCGACCGGTTCGAGAACTTCGACTTTCTCCAAAATTTTCTCGCCGACCACATCTGGTGTGGCCTCCATTCCGCTCAAAAACGGACTAGTCCAATCGTCGAAAGCATGCGTGTGACTTGCTTCTTCTTTGGCAAAATAAAGGGGATATTCCACCCCGTAAGCGATTCCCAAACTCAGTAAGATCACCAAGCCCAACCAAAGCAAAACTCGGAAGAAGCCAAACTGAACAAAAAGAAAGATAATCAAGCCAATGTTCAGGCCCACCCCTAATTCAAACAAGGCAAAGGCAGCCCCTGTGGAATTGCCATGTTCGATAATTAACCCAATCCGCATCATGCTGGGCAAAACACCGGAATACATGGGGACGCCGATCAGGGTCATCAATGCCGGCGAGGTCCAATCGTCGTGCCTCATGGTCATGCTCAGTGCGCCATGAGGAATCATCCCTGCGAGAAGCCCCGTAAATAAAATTCCAATTTTCACATAGTAAAGGCTAGGTCCAACCGTTTCCCGTGCCGCCGTGATAAAAACTGCGGCAAGCCGTTTGATACCGGGGGGGGGCATCGCTTCATCCTCAGGCGGTATGACAGCATCATTCTTCTCGAACAGACGTTTCCAAATCTCCCCCCCCACGATGGCAATCGTCATGGTGGCAAACACAAAACAAATAATCATGATCGGTTCCGAAAGGGTCAACCCATATAGGAACGAGAGGGGATTCAATTGGGGAGCCGCCAGAATAAAGGCCAAGATGGTCGAATTTTGGACGCCGGCCCGTTTCATTTCCCGAGCAACCGGAATGACACCGAATGAACAAACCGGAAGCAACGAACCAATAAACCAAGCTCGAAATAATCCCTTGAGACCCTCACAACTAAAAAGTTTCCTTGTACCAGCCGAGCCGAGCATACGTCGCATCACGGCAGCAACCAGAATACCGACAAGGAAAGTGGAAGAGGCTTCGACCGCAGTTTGACCGACTCGGGTTAAGACACTCCAATAAAGGTCCATGATTAGGTGACTCCGAGAATTTGTGAAGCGATACGGGCACAGGGATACTCGCAAGGACTAAGAATTCGTGAAACTATACAGGCACAGGGACACTCGCAAGAATTTGTTCGATCACCTTTTGGGCTTGATCGGGGGCTAAACCTAAACGAACACTCAACACCGGAACCGCCACTTGTTGAATATCGTCGGGGGTAACAAAGGGGCGTTCTTTCAAAAAGGCCCACGCCTGAGAAACCCGTTGCCAGATCAATAACCCGCGCGGACTTAGCCCTAGACTCACTTTCGGATGAGAACGGGTGACCCTTGCTAAATCGACGAGATAACCTTGTACCTTGGGTTCCACAGCCACACGGATCACCTGATTTTGTAGCGTTTGCAGGGCCTCTTTATTCAAGAATTCCGAGGAATTCTTATTCTTTGGCGAATCCCCAACTGCCGCTGCCAACAAACTCAACTCATCGGCCCGTTCGGGGTAAACGATGGAAAGTTTCATGGCAAAGCGATCGAGTTGCGCCTCGGGTAGCAGATAGGTACCGTGATGTTCCACAGGGTTTTGTGTGGCAATCACAAAAAACGTGGGGGAAAGAGTATGCTGAACATTGTAAATCGTCACTTGACGTTCTGCCATTGCTTCCAACAAGGCCGATTGTGTTCTCGGGGTGGTGCGATTAATCTCATCGGCTAAAAGGACGTCAGAAAAGACCGGTCCGGGCAGAAAATCAAATTCCCGGGTTGTCTGATTGAAAACACGAAAGCGGGTAATATAGCCTCGAAGTACATCGGGGGTACAGTGAACCCGAGAAAATTCCCCGCCGACCGCTAGCGCCAGCGCTTTGGCCAAGGTGGTCTTGCCCAATCCGGGTAAATCTTCCAGCAGTAAATGTCCCTGTGCGAGTAGACAGGCCATCACGAATTCAATCACCTGCGGTTTCCCTCGAAGGGCCTGATTCAAATGGTTGCG
>CAZFDX010000388.1:0-8069 GCA_964518325.1 uncultured Alcaligenaceae bacterium
GTGCTTGTTCTCTCGCGGGGTTAAGGGTAATCGATTCGGCCTTTATTGAAGGGATTGCATCGCAAAATCCGGTAGCATCCTTTGCAACACCCTTTGAGGGGGCCATATTTTTTCACGGCCAAGATCATGTACTCGCTACAACCCGGTTCATAGATGCAAGTGGGGGGAAGTAACGGTCGAATAAGAACTTGGTAGGCGCGGACCAAAAAAATCATTCCTCGGACGACAAGCTGTTTCGAGAAATCGTAAATTTTGCGGATCATTTTGATTCTTCGTTGGAGGTTTCGCTGGTGATTTTTCGCGTGGCTTGCCGAACGCATCTGATGAAGGATTGCCGTACCTGCTGAAGCGAAGGGCTGGCAGGGCTTCGGGGAATGACCACAAAATCATAACCTACGGGAAGATCGGGACGGGACAACCGAAAGGCCTCGCGGATGAGCCGCCGCCAACGATTTCGGGTGACCGCATCCCCCACTTTTTTCGAGACGGAACGCCCCAGCCGAGAATGTGCGAGTCCGTTCTCACAGGCATACACAATCAGGGTTGAATCCGCAGCAGAACGCCGACGATTATACACCCGTTGAAATTCGGCATCGGCTCGGAGGCGAAACGGTTTCGAGAATCCATGGGCTTTCATCTTTGCAATCTCGGAGAAACGATTATCATAATGATTATCATAATCTTTTTTGCATCATTCTATATCATTCGAGGATCGATTTATGCAATCAGCGGGGCGATGTCTGATTTTGAGTGATGATCTGATCGATGCCAGCCGCGTTATCGGACAGGGAAAAAACAACGGCATCGACGTCGTGATGCAGCGCAATCAGGAAGGCTTGGTGCATGCTGCCAAAGCAGAATCGCCTTTGTGTGTGTTTCTGGATTTGCATCATTTTGGTTTGAACATTCCCAAGGTTGTTTCGGAACTGCGTCAGTTGGGCCAATTTCGTGTGATTGGGTATGGTTCCCACGTTGATACCGATCGCTTGAAACTGGCTCGCGAGGCCGGCTGCGATTTAGTTCTCCCCCGCAGTGCCTTTTTCACCAAGCTGGAACAACACTTCCAAAGTTTCCTCTCGGAAGGATAATTACTCAAGGACCATTTTCATTTGAGTGGGAAACCCCGACCCATTTTGTCCGCTTCTTCGTTGCACCCTATTTGGATCAATCGTTGTCACGCTCAACAAACTCCACCGACTCGGGGAGATCAGAATTGCTTTCGTGGGAGTTAACTCCCTCAGAATGCAGGGGCGTCAGCGAATAAGAACCTCATCGATCGGGGAGAGTGACCGCTAATTCCATCTGGAACAGGCTCTAAACGATTGGAAGTTGAGGGGGACTTGGTTCTGGTAGGTAAACCGTTCCCATTAAAGCTATGTTTCGCATCTGAATCAAACGGGCAACCAGCCCATTCCAGCCTTGGCGAAACTCCGGCCAAGGCATTCGCCCCCAGTTGGTCAAATAAACGAAATCGTCATCGTAGCCATAAGCGACCATCCAATGCCCCGAAGGGATCGAGATGCCGAGAATTTTGCGGAGGGTCAGTCCAATCATCACAATCATGGGGTTTCCCAAATCCAGCATCTGGCGAAAATTCTGTTCGCCTTCGATGACGGTAGGTTCGACCCCGTAGGTCCCCAAAATCCGTTCGACTCGTCGGCGAGAAGTCCCGAAACGCCCCCCTAAATTATCGGGGGGATGGGCTGCCTCGATTTCTTTCATGATTCGATCCGGTTGGGAAGGATCGGGTTGAATCAACCCCATGTAGTTCAAAAGAGTGCAGGCCGCCGCTTGACCACAATTGACGGGACGATTCAGGCCGTCGGCGTTGGTAAATTCAACGAGGCCCGTAAGCCCCCTGTAGTTGATCGGTTGATAATCGGCTGCACCAACAAATTGTGCCATAACAGTACCCCAACGGGGGTCAGTCAAAACAGAAGGGAACCCATGAAATTCCCTAGATCAAGAAGTTCCGAGCAGCAGAAAGATCGGATCGGGTGGGCCGACGCCGAAGAGAAATCTCCCAAACCAAGGAATTCCCCCTTGATTTTACAGAGGTGGGCAATCCCTGTGAGATGTTAAACGAACTTGGTCACTCCGGGAACGGGAACGGGAGCCACCGGCAGATCGATCCAATCATATTTCGGCGGGGTTAAATCTTCCTTGGAATTCATGGCCTGATCCCAAGTGATTTTGCGACCGGTGTAAGTGGCCATGCGCCCCATAATCGACATGAGTGTAGCATGAGCGGCCCGTTCCCCATCGTTGATGAGTTTGCCCGAACGAATGCCGGCAAAGAATTCGACATGCTCCACATCGTACATATTGTCGTTGGGTCCTTCATACGACCACGTTTTGCCCCCCGAGATGATCCGAGGATCGGGCATCAGGTGAGCTTCGCCGTTGGTTCCAAAAATGTGATCGTTAATGTCCGAGGATAAGCCCCCTTGTTGACGGCAGAAGCTGAACACTTTGACGCCACCTTTGAATTCATAAACCACGGCATGATGATCGAAGATATTACCGAATTTGGGATCGGTGCGTTGTTGCCGGCCCCCAATCCCCGTTGCCGAAATCGGCGTTTCGTCCTTGAGGACCCACATGGCTTTATCGTGATTATGGCAATGCTGTTCGACGTTGTGATCCCCCGACAACCAGTTGAAGTAGTACCAATTTCGCATTTGGTATTCCATGCTGTCGATCTTGGTCGATTTACCCCGAAGCCGTCCCGCCCAAGGGTCACCGGTCAGGTAGGTACAATGAATCGCCAGAACCTTGCCAATCGCTCCCTCGTGAATGCGTTGAATGCCGGCCCGTTTGGCGGCATCGTATCGGAAACAATAGCCCGTTAGAACGCTCAGGTTCTTTTTGGCTGCTTCCCGAGCCGAGGCAATCACCGATCGCACCCCCGGCGCATCGACCGCCACGGGTTTTTCCATGAAGACGTGTTTGCCTGCCTCGACGGCGGCCTTGAAATGCAGGGGACGGAAGCCGGGCGGCGTCGTTAAAAGAACCACATCGCACATCTCGATGACTTTCTTGTAACCATCGAAACCAATAAAGATGGCATCGGGTTTGACATCCACTTTATCTTTCAGGATGCCGCGACCATTCAAATAATTCAGCGAGTTCTTCGCCTGATCCTCAAAGGCATCGGCCATGGCGACCAGTTTAACATTCTTGTCGGCCTTAAGGGCATTCTCAGCGGCTCCGGTTCCCCGTCCACCACAACCAATCAGCCCGATCTTCAAAACCCCTTCTTTACCTGCGGCATGAACACCCGCAGAAGAAAGCATCAGGGCAGTGCCAGCCAAAGCCGAGGAGGCGATGAAATTACGGCGAGAAGGAACAACATTCATATCCACGAGAGAGGCTCCTGAAAGAGGGTTATTGGGGTAGTTATTCTCTCAAATTTTCGTCGAACCGTCACGGGTCTTTTGCCGAGATTTCGAGAAAATTCAAACAAGGCAACATTCCCGACTCTCATTTCGATTGGTTGATTTTCTCAGCACCACTGGCAGGGCTTCGATCCTGTTTCTGGTGAGAGCTATCGCTCGAAAATCCTTTTTTTTCTACGGATTCGATTCTGGCTTTCGCAGAGACGATTCCAAACCCCAACGAGTCCCCCCTACCAAGAATTTCCTGAATCGATAAACTCGATTCTACTTGAAAAATTGGGAGAAAAATCATGTCAAAAGATATTGGAATCGGCTTTATCGGTGCCGGTGATATTTCCATCCTTCACGCCAAAGCAGTGTCACGCTGTTCGGGGGCCAAGTTAGTTGGTTTGTGGAACCGGTCGCAAGAACGGGCTGTTCAACGGGCCAATGAGTTTGGTTGCAAAAACTACCGGACCCCCGAAGAGCTGGTAGCGGATCCCAATATCGATGCGGTTTTTGTTCTGACCAATTTAGAAAGCCATTTGGAATACACCAAGTTGGCACTCCAAGCCGGTAAACATGTGCTTGTGGAAAAACCCGTTGGAGTCACGGTTGGCGAAATTGAGCAGATGAAAGCCCTCGCCGAGGCCAAGAAATTGGTCTGCATGCCGGGGCATAATTACATCTACGAAGCGGGAATGAATCGAACCAAGGAACTGGTCACTCATGGTGATTTGGGGCGGATCGTCTCGGCATATGTTATGTACAACATTCACCATCCCGAAGAGGTCGCCAAACGCTACCCTGGTGTGGTGCGACAGATTCTCACCCATCATTCTTACATTCTTTTGTATTTGGTAGGAAAGCCCAAAAAGCTCTGTGCCATGAAGGCCACCCTGCATTACAAAGAGTACAAAGAAGAAGATATTGCCATGGTGCAAATGGAATTAGAGAACGGAGCCTTGGCCCATTTCTGTGCGAGTTTCGCGGCCGATGACCATGCGGCAGACCCTTGGACCGTGATGGTCAAAGTGATTGGAACCGAGGGAAGTACCCGTTATAGTTATCGGGATCATGTGGAAATTAAGCCCGGTCTCGTTCACAGCCAAACCTATACCGCCTATGCTGGTTCGATTATGAATGAGGTCCGATATTTTATTCATGAAGCAATTCGTAACGGCCAGCCACCACTTTCCACTTTGGACGATGCCATTACCGCACAAAAAATGATCGAAGCCGCAGAAGAATCCATTCGGAATAACACCGTCGTCACTCTCTAATTCCCCTGGGTTTATGAGCGAATCGCTTTGGGTGTATTGCTAAATTCGATCAGTTCTTTGAGCGAATCGCTTTGGGGTTATTGCCAAATTCGATTGGGTTCGTGTCGGCATATCATCGATTCGATTGGGTTCGTGTCGGCATATCATCTTTTTTCTGGATGCGATTTCAGAGAGTTTTTGAATGCGGTTCCCTCTTCAGGAAGCCTATTTCATACAAAAAAGAAAAATCGTCCTGAAGGCCAAGATCAGAGAGTGAATTTGTGCAGAAACCCTTACGATTAGGCACACGCGGAAGCCAATTAGCTTTATGGCAAGCTCGGTATGTTGCGGCTCGACTGGAACCGATTCTTTCGCCCCGAGCCGTCGAATTGGTGGTGATTGAAACCGAAGGGGATCGGGTGCAAGATCGTCCCCTTTCGGCGATGGGGGGCTTTGGCGTGTTCACCAAAGCCATTCAAGAGGCCCTGCTGGCAGATCGTGTGGATGTGGCTGTTCATAGCCTCAAGGATTTACCGACATTTCCTGTGCCGAATCTCTCCCTCACTGCGGTCCCGCCTCGGGGGCCTTTAGGTGATGCGTTTGTTTCGCGTCAATATCAACAAATTGATGAGGTTCCGCACGGGGCCACCTTGGCCACAAGTAGTTTGCGTCGCAAAGCGCAATTGTTGAATCATCGACCCGATTTGAATGTGGTTGAACTGCGGGGCAACGTGGAAACACGGCTGCGCAAACTCGATGAAAACGGATGGGCGGGCATCATTCTTGCCGAAGCGGGATTGGTCCGCTTGGGGTTAGCGCACCGAATTTCCAGTATTATCAACCCCGCGTGGATGCTCCCTGCTGTGGGGCAAGGAGCTATCGGGTTAGAATGCCGAACGGACGATCTGCAAACCCGTCACTTGGTCGAAGGTGTGAATGATATTCCGACGATGGCTCGGGTGTTGGCCGAGCGATCGATGCTCTATGCCCTTGGGGGGGGGTGCCTAGTACCAATCGGAGCATATTCTTCGATTCAAGGTGATGAACTGCACCTGCGCGGGGCGGTCTTATCTCCCGATGGACGAAGGAAAATTGTGGCTTCTCATTTTGGAAAAATCACAGAGCCGCAGGGAATCGGACAGGAATTAGCCGCGAAATTATTGGCCGAAGGGGCTGCAGAAATTTTAGCTCTTCATGCCATTCGTGAATCATAGGGTTTCATCATGAATGGGCTGTTATTTTCTCTGCTGGGGTTAGTCGGTTTATTGATAATTTGGCTGTCATGGCGTGGAAGAAAATTCCATCGTGTAATGAATCTTTCTCGATTGAAAGAGAGCTTTACACTTCAGGCCCATCATATTCAACAAGAATTTTTAGAGCGAGTCCGAGGTCTTGGTAAACCTCGTGGATTATACTGGAAAAAGATTGAGTTCGCGAATCATCCCGTCTTCATTCAAGATCAACAATCGAAGCAATATCTCGCCTTATTAAGTTGCATCGTAGAGTTTGAAGCCCTCAGTGGGGGAGATATGGAAGAAAACCCCAATGTGAATCTCCCACGAGAAGGAACGGCCGTTTTCGAGTTTCATCGTGGGACATGGACCACACAAGGACGGGTATTATTCAATATGAACCCTCAGGAAAGCCTTGCTCTTCTCGGGTCGAAATATCATGTGGTGCTGAGTTAATCATGAATGCTCGGGGGGCATGATGAATGCTAAGGGAGCATGATGAATACTAGGGGGCATGATGAATGCTCGTTCTTACAATATCCAAACCCTGATGGTGTAAAAATGCCGCGAATCTTAAATCCTAAAGAATCATAAATCCTTTAACATTGCATATCTTAGGGTCTTAGGGATCGACTCAATTTATATCGGACATGAACATCGAACGTGAAGATCGGACACGAAGATCGAACATGAAGATCGGACATGAAGAAATTGATTGAGCGCGGATAAAGTCAAATCATAAATCCACTAACTGTTCAAATGGTCAATGCTATCAGAGAATCAGGCATGTGAAGTGAGATTGAAAGAAGTGATTTCAACACAAAATCCCCAGAGGTCGGTCAAGGTGATCGGAGTATTGAGAGGCAGTTTATTCGTCAAATTCGTCCAAGATTTAACGTTTTTGATGAATATGAATAAAAATGCCAATTATTCTCCTTGTCACATTTAAACTGAGTTCTATACATTTGCAAATATACCTAATTACGATTTGGGAGTTCAGGGGTTTATATGGCCAAACTTAAGCAAGGCGAAAAGTCAAAAACCGCCATGGTGATTGAAGCACTCGAAGCTCTCGGTTGGAATGCCAAAAACGATGCTTTAGTGGAATATATTCTCAACAACTTTGGTGTGACCATGACGAAATCTCATGTGTCGCAAACCAAGAGTATCCTCCGACGAAGAGGGAAAAAGAAAACCGGTCGTCGGGGCCGCCCCCGAAAAGATGGCAAAGTTTCCAGCTCATCCAACGCCTCTGCCAGCCCCAGTTTTGATGATCTGCTCACCTTATTAAACTCGTTGCATAAGCTGCGTGATCAATTTGGTGAAGATCACCTTCAAAAAGCGGTCAAGGCCGTTTTGAAAAGTTAATTGATGCCCCTATACTAAGGGCATGAGTATTTCACATGTAAGAACCGATTATTCCAAAGCCGAACTCACCGAGGAGCAAGCCGGTGAGGACCCCCTTATTTTATTCCGCAACTGGTTGGATTTCGCCGAACAATCACAACTGCCGGAATTCAATGCCATGACTCTCGCGACGGTGAGTGCCACGGGGCAGCCCTCGGCACGAATCGTCTTATTGAGAGGATTTGATGAACGGGGGTTGACCTTTTTCACGAATTATCACAGTCGTAAAGGTCAAGAGATTGCCAACAATCCTCGGGCGGCTTTGGTCTTTTTTTGGCCGCAATTAGAGCGACAAATTCGTATTGAAGGGACCTTGACCTTTACCAGTGTGGAAGAGTCCGATCAATACTATCACTCAAGGCCTATCAAATCTCGCTTAGGAGCCTGGGTCAGCCAGCAAAGTCTCCCCATTCCTAATCGCGAAGTTTTGGAACAGGGCTTGCGTGAAATTGAAGAAAAATATGGTGAAAATCCCCCGCGGCCTCCCTATTGGGGAGGGTACCGATTGCAGCCTCTCCATTGGGAATTTTGGCAAGGTCGGCGCAGCCGGCTTCATGATCGAATTGTTTTTGATTGGATCGATTCCAAGTGGGTGCGCTCTCGTTTGGCTCCCTGATCCATGCAGTGTGATTTTCTGATTTTCGTTGCCCATCCTGAGAGGAAATTATGCGTTTTTTAGTGACGGGCGCCGCTGGGTTTATCGGTTCGCATTTATCAGAACGACTTTTGTCCGAGGGGCATGAAGTTGTTGGCTTGGATTGTTTTGTTCCTTATTATCCTAAGCCTTATAA
>CAZFDX010000389.1:0-5482 GCA_964518325.1 uncultured Alcaligenaceae bacterium
CCCCACCACCCCACGCACCGAGCCGATGGAGGAAAATGTTCCTAAACTCGGAGGAGGAAACGTCGATTCTTTCCAGCCCAAAACGGGGAGCAGCGAAGTCAAACCGGCGGAAGCCACCACCACAAAAAATGATTTGAGCAAGCTGAAGATGTTGGTCCGTCTCGATTCGGGGTTACCCCGTTTCGAGATTCGTAACACCAGCTTAGACGAGTTGTTGTTGAAGGTCAGCGGGAATAAAATCGAAATGCAAAACCCCGAAGGAAAATCGCCTCTCGTGGGCGTGAGTTCCTCGGGCAATGTGAAATTCTCAGGGCCTGGAATCGAAGGAACCTGCGATCAACTGACCGTTATCTCAGCCACGGGAGAAGTCCTGATGAAAGGGAACGTGCGACTCAGATCCAAACATGGTCGAAACTGGAGCGAGATCACCTCAGATAAAATGGTCTATCAAATTGGCGCTGCCGGTTTGGTCCCTGCGAAAACAACGGGCACTTTAACGGGGCTGGAAAAACAACGGTAATCTTCAAGCACCATCTTTCTTCTTGCAGCCCGATCTCGGGCTTTCACCAAACTTCAATCGGCCACCGTCAAAACCGCATCAATGGCTTGACGGCTCACCTCATCGAAAGAAAAGCCCTACGATCTTCTACCGGCCACTGGCTAGCACCGCATCAATCGCCTGTGTCAATTCATGCAGTTGAAAAGGTTTTTGTAGGACGAGTGAGATTTTTAATTCAGAAAGTGTATCCGTCGAGACTTCATCGGCGTAACCACTTGTGAGCAGAGCTGGCAAATGCGGATTCAGGGTACGAATTTGCCTAATCAGTTCAATTCCCGACATGGAAGGCATAGTCAAATCTGTCACCAAAATATCAAACGCTTGGGGGTCTTTTTGAAAGGTTTCCCATGCATTCTGTGGATTATTAAAAATACTGGCCTGATGACCCACACGCTTAAATAATGAGGTCACCAATCGAGTAATCGCTTGTTCGTCATCGACAAAGAGAATTCGTTTGACATTCATAGGAGGATTGGGAGAAGATTTTGAAGTCGATGGGATCGATAATGTCGGGGGAGAGGGCGACGCATTGCTAGGGGTATCGCAAATGGGAAAGAATAACTCGAAGGTGGTTCCTACATGAACCTGAGATTGAACTCGGATAGCACCATTGTGACTTTCCACAACCCCTTGAACGACGGCTAACCCCAGCCCAGAACCTTTATCCCGTTCTTTGGTTGTAAAGAAAGGCTCAAAGAGTTGTCCCCGAATCGACTCGGGAATTCCTACCCCTGTATCGGAAACCGACAACAGGGCATACTCCCCTGCGGGTAAGTCGGGAGAATTCGGCTGATTCAAGGGCAACGTACACGATTCCACTGCAATCCCCAAAACGCCACCGGGCTTCTCCATGGCTTGGTCGGCATTCTTCATGAGATTGAGAATCACCCGATGCAACTGCGAAGCATCGCCCAAAATCCAAACCGGTTGCTCCAACTTTTGGTGAAAATGAATTTGGTTCTTGGTCGAGTGTTTGTACAGGTTCAACACCTCAAGGGCCAAGTCTCGCAGGTTAATCGGTTTTTTAGCCGTGGGAGTGCGACTATGCCGCCCCCCAAATATCCGAATCTGATCGATCAGGTCACGGGCGCGTAAGCCTGCTTTGAGAATCTCTAGATTGTTCGAGCGCTGCTCACAATCGGCCGGGAGCAACCGATCCATTTCCTCGGAATTTCCAATAATTCCCCCAAGGATATTATTGAAATCATGGGCGACCCCCGCAGCCAGCCGCCCGAGGGCCTCGTTCTTGCGAGCTTCCGCCAATTGGGTTTCCAGTTGCCTTCGTTGAACGTCCGCCTGTTTTCGTTGGGTAATATCCCTGACCACCACCAATTGATGCCGCGTATTGGTCCTGCCAAAAAAAGGCACGAGATTCGCTTCCAGCACCATCTCGGTCTGTTTTTCGGTGGAAAGAATCATCCACTCTGCGGAAAGCGATTTCCCCGTCTCGGCCGATCGGTAGAAACTGAACAAAAAATCGTCCTGAAATTTCCGATCCGTTGCAAAGGCCAGTTGCAAAAAATCCTCAACCGTAATCCCGATCAGATCGGTTTCAACCAATTCGTTATTGAATCTCGTAATCCATTGCCTTGCAGCGGGGTTCGTCATGCGGAGGAGGAAACCAAAATTGGGTTCCCAAGTAAACAGCATGAGGGCATCGGCCGTGTTATCGTAAATCATCCCAAGGAGGGAGCGCTGTTCCCGTAATTGGGCTTCGGTTCGGCGGATCGATTTTCTTTCGTTCGATTCCCGAATGGCCCGCGAAACCGCAGGGACAAACCGGATGAGGTTATTTTTCATCAAATAATCACTGGCCCCCGCCTTGATGCTTTCCACGGCGACTTCTTCGCCGACCGTCCCTGAAATGAGAATAAAAGGGGTCTCAGCTGCCTCTCGCAAGGTAATCGAAAGGGCATCCATCCCAGAAAATCGGGGTAAAGAAAAATCGGAAATGACAATATCCCAGTTCCCGCGATGCAGGGCGGCTCGCAAGCCATCTGCGGTTTGCACTTGCTCGTAGGTCACTTGATAGCCACCTAGGCGAAGGTGGTCGCAGAGTAATCCGACATCATCTTCGGAATCCTCAACGAACAGTACGCGAATCTCTTTCGTCACTGTCACCTCTTGGTCAGGGCAGGACCTCCAGTCGTACCCGAGTTTCTTGAGTGCTTACTAAACAATACGTTATTCAAGGTCGGTTATTATATTCACACAAGCATTTTACTCAACCCGAACTTACGTCCGGTGCAAGATTTGGTATCCTTATATATTTAGTTTAAGATTAGCTCCAACAAAATGACTTCCCTTAGTTTCGAGAAATCAGGAAGGATTTCATCTGTTGGAATAATTCTTTTACAATGGCCTCAAATTCTTTGAGTGAGTTTTTCATCTGCCTTGGGGCAGTAAATTTTACCCGAATATCCAAAAGTTGTTCATTCAGACGAGGCTTCTTCAGCCGAATTTCCATTTGGATAGGTTCGTCTTGACCTTTACCCAACAACCTTGAGAGCAGCCCTGTTTGCTTTTTAACAGGGTATTCCGCTAAAATCCGTCCCAATTGCGATTCCCGTAACCGACAGTTGGTATCGGTCAGAAAACCGTTCAACTTCACCACGGCAATCGGTTCTGGCATCCAAGCCTCCATCGAGTACACCAACTCATTACTCGAAGGGGCTTCCACGACAGAAAGCATTTTGGTGGTTTCTGCATTCCCCAAAGGATCGGGATTCCACTCGATGCCTGCCAAATCCGCCAAGGCATATCCTAACTCTCGAACCGAACTAAAGCGCTCTGCGGGATATTTCGACAAACACCTTTGACAGATCGCCTCGACCTCAAAGGGAATATCCCAGATATTGAAGGTGGTGAATTGAGGGGGGTCCTTTTTGATGTGGGCCGCAAGAAGTTCCTCAAGGTCCGATTCAGCAAAAGGAGGGACACCCGCCAAAAATTCAAACAGAATCACCCCCACGGAATAAAGGTCGGCCCGACCATCAATCGTCTGACCCTGAAGAATCTCAGGGGCGATATACAAAGGGGTTCCTTTCGCTCGCACTTGTTGAGGATTTTGCAATCGTTCCAAACCGAAATTGGGTGTCGAATCGATTCGAGCAAACCCAAAATCGACCAATTTCAAATACTCCTTGGGAGTATTAGGATGGGAAACCACAAGGTTTGCCGGCTTGAGATCGCCGTGAATAATCCCCCGATGGTGAGCATGATCCAGCGCGGCACAAAGGTCCAAAATCAACGGGATCGCTCGTTCGACCGGAAATCTTCCCTGTCTTTTGAGTAATTGATCCGCACTGAGACCGGGCACATACTCCAAGTAAAGGATACCCTTATCGATCTCCCCTCCGAGATACTTCACAATGTTGGGATGATCGAGTTTCGAGAGAGTTTTTGCTTCGAGTTGGAACGAAGCGAGAATCTCGGGCTGACCTTTTTTATCGGAACGAATTTGTTTCAGAACAAACGGTTCCCTAAATACATCCTCCGACTGTACCAAAAACGCCTCAGCAGTTCCACCACGGCCTAGGAACCCTAATTGACGAAGTTGCGATGTCTGAGAACTCATGAATCAAGAACTTTGGGTGTCGGTTACGCAAGGACTTGCTGAATCCTAGAACATCTTTCTGCGGGTAAATCGACTTATTTTTTCGGCAAAAACCCTACCTGAATCGTTTTCAACACCCAGTGAAAATCGCTTTTCTGGATTGTCTGAACGCGAAGAAATTCTACTCTAGGCTTACGCCTTATTCGGAGCTTTCGATATGATTGAACGAGTAGAATACCGTGGTTGGAAGAATAATCTGCGTATCTCGAACAGTGGTTTCGAGTTAATCGTCACTTTAGATGTGGGTCCTCGTGTGATTGCTTATCGCAAGCTCGGGGGATTCAACGTCATGAAAAATTATGACGAGATGATGGGGGGGACGGGTGAACCCGAATGGCAAATTCGAGGTGGTCATCGCTTTTGGCTGGCTCCCGAAGATTTGACTCGGACATATTACCCCGATAATTTCCCCGTTTCTTCCGTCGAGTTGACTCCCTTTTCGGCCCGATTCGTTCCCCCGCCCGAACGGCAGTACGGCGTCCAAAAAGAAATGGAACTCACATTGTCCGAAACCGGGTCAAAAGTCGAAGTCAAACTCACGGTCACCAATATCGGCAATGAACAAACCGAACTGGCACCTTGGGGGCCGACCGTGATGGCTCCGGGGGGCATTGAGATTATCCCCTTACCCCCGAAATTTAATCATCCGGGGCACCCAAGTAAAGCGAAATCCCCCGCAGATTTTGCTCCCACTTTGAAGTTCATTCCTTGGCAGTACTTCGACTTCACAGATTCACGCTGGTATTTTGGTTCTCGCTATATCTTCCTCAGACAAGATCGAACCAAAGGCCCCACCAAACTGGGGTTGGGGCATCCCGTTCCTTGGGTGGCGTACTGGAATCAAGGAACGCTCTTTGTGAAACGTTTTCAACACGTCGCAGGAGCGAACTACCCCGATCTCGGAACTAGTTACCAAACCTTCAGCAACGAAGATATGTTGGAAATGGAAACCGTCGGTGTCTTAACAACCCTTTGGCCCAGCCAACAGGCCACGTTAACCGAAACGTGGGAATTGTTCACGGATGTTCCGGAAATTCGGACCGAAGAGGATGCCGATAAAATTTTACGCCCCCTCTTGGGATAAGTCGATGACCCATTCGGTCAGACGTTTCGGAGCTGTCCAGCTTTCCCATGCTTTCCCGTATTCCCTCCAACCCTATTGAGATAAGTCGTTTACCCAAACAGCGAGACAACCTGCCGTTGCTTCATCAGATATTTCGCTGACGGTTAGAATGTTGAAGGTGACCTCAACGAAAAACGTCGACAGGTTGTCTATGCGTCATCAACTTCATCCACAACATCAGGCA
>CAZFDX010000390.1:0-6707 GCA_964518325.1 uncultured Alcaligenaceae bacterium
CTTGGCGAGTTGTTTTCTCTTAGGCACTGTTCATAACGCCTGTTACCCAGCTCCCTCACCGGTTTGTTGTCCGGTCACTCAGATGCCTGAAGTTTTGACAAAAGCCTTGAAGGATGGTTCGTATGAGCGCAAAACTCGTACGTCAGACGTTTGACAAAGCACGATGGAAAAGGGGTGTTGGCCTGTTCAGATTATGATCTCTTAGTCGCCGGATGGCACCAGTTTTTGGATGGGGTGTAAAGTTGATCTAATTGATGACCCTGACAGGGTGGCGCCGCTTGCTTGGCTTTGTTTACTCGAAGGCAATGAACGAATCCGCACAGCTCATTTCGCGTATGATCCGGCCGATCGCCGCGTGCATCTCTATCGTTCTTTTGAAAATCATGGGGTCGATGCCACCCGCTTAAGAAGAGAAGTCGAAGCCTTTGATAGCATTGTTCGTCGAACTCAAGAGGTTTGGCGTTCCGATAACTTCAAACCGGTACCCACCTCGACGGTGGAGACGGTATCCCCTCCGCTGGTCCCCTTGGGGCCGGTCCCTCCGATTGCCGAAAAAACACCGGCTCCCACGGCCCCTGTGGTTCCGGTCGCTCGCCCCATGCTGAACGATGAATCTTATTTCTCCAACACAAAATGGCAGATCGTCAGTATCGAAGTCCAAGGGAAAAAAACCGACGGAGCTGCCCTTGCGATCCGGAATCCTTCGCTCGAATTTCGGAACCTGAAAAACCACATCACGGCAGAACTGGTGACCGGACCAAGCACCACGCGCAAAGTCGAGGTCAAATACGATCCCACCAAAGAAATCAAGGAGATTGATTTCATCGATAGCGATGGGGTCGTGGAAAAGGGAATTTACAAAATCGTTGGTAAAGATTTGATTGTGTGCTTTGCCCCGCCGGGGGAACCTCGACCGACGAAATTTAGTTCCACAGAAGAGACCAAAACTTGGCTGATCGTTCTGAATCTGAAGTGAGATAACGAGTGTGACTGAACCGAGCGCAGCCCAACCCCCAAATCGTGGCGGATTGTTCGGTATCAGAAGTACAACCCGTCTCCTGTAAAATAATTTCATGAAGCAACTGGTGATAGTCGCGGATGATTACGGCATCGGCCGAGAAACCTCGCAGGGGATACTCGATCTTGCATTGAAACAAAGAATCACCGGAACGGTTCTGATGGTCAACTGTCCCGATGCCGAGCGGGCAATGCAACGCTGGCACCGAGAAAGCCCCCCTGTTGAGATGGGTTGGCATCCGAACTTGACCTTGGATCAACCCATTTCTCCCCCAGAAAAGATTCCGTCGCTGGTGCAGAAGAACGGCCATTTTTATCCACTCGGGGCGTTTTTGAAACGGTTTGTTCGCGGGCAAATTTTTTTTCCCGATGTGCTGACCGAATTTCGCGCTCAATATCGCCGATACTGGGAATTAGTTGGTGAGCCACCGAAACTCATCAACGGCCATCAACATTGTGTTTTGTTTCCTCCGGCGGATCGGGCGATTCTCGACCTTTTGACCGCAGAAAAACAAACCCCCTATTTCCGGCACGTTTGTGAACGCTGGCAAGAACTGGTGGGGATTTCCGGTGCCCGAATCAAGCGAGGGATTTTGAATCTGTTGGGTCAACGGTTTGCCCGTCGAACTCAGGCTTTGAACATGAAGGGAAATCGCTGGCTGATGGGAGTGACCGACCCCAAAGAGACGGCAAAAGCCACTTACTTGAGCGAGTGGTTTTCGGCATTGGCTAAAACCGGAGACTGCGTAGAATTATGCTGTCACCCCGGTTATCGCGATGAAAGTCTCATCGGACGAGATTGCGATTCCGGTGCGGGCTTGGATCGACGAACGTGGGAATTATCGTTGCTTCAGAAGGACGATTTTTTTCATCAGGTTCACGGGCAAGGTTACCGGCTGACTTACCCCTCGCAGGTAGTGTGAAAGGGGTCACCCCGATTGCTCATGGTTCAACAGACGCCAAGGAAACCGGCGCAATGCCAACGGGTTTGGCACAAGGAATGTTATGGCAAGCGAGAAACCGCTGTTATCCATCGTTGCCCCTGCATTTAACGAGCAGGAAGTTTTACCCGCGTTTCATGCGGAGTTAAGCAAAACTCTGGATCAACTCAGTTCGGAATACGATCTCGAGGTGATTTATGTGGACGATGGATCGCGGGACGATACCCCCCTCGTTCTACAGAGCTTAGCTCAGGAAGACCCCCGTGTTCATTACGTTTTGTTGAGCCGAAACTTTGGCCATCAGGCCGCATTGACCGCCGGTTTGGTCCATGCTCGGGGGGATATTGTCATCTCGATGGATTCGGATTTGCAGCACCCCCCCCCCGTGATTCTTTCTCTCCTTGAAAAATGGAAAGAAGGCTACCAAGTGGTTCTCACCATCCGTGAGGACGATGAGACCATCAGTTGGTTCAAAAAAACCTCCTCGAAGTTGTTCTATCGGGTCCTGCAAAGAATGAGCGGTATGGAAATTCGCCCCGCCGCCGCCGACTTCCGTCTTCTGACGAGAAAAGCTCTGGATGTGTTCCTCAAAATGCCCGAACGAAACCGCTTCATTCGCGGCATGATCCATTGGCTGGGTTTTCCCTCGGCTGAGGTTCATTTTAAGGCGGCACCTCGCTTTGCAGGAAAATCGAAATACACACTGGTGAAGATGATCCGCTTTGCCCGAGATGGTTTGCTTTCCTTCTCACGGGTGCCCCTGCATGCCGCTTTGTTGTTGGCCGGTTTTTTGATTGGTCTGAGTTTCCTTTTCAGCCTAGGAGTTTGGACCTTCCGACTGGGCAACGACGAAAACCGATGGATGATTTTGGCCATGATTTGTTCGTTCCACATCTGTGGGGTGGGTATCTGGGGTGCCATGCTCGCAATTAGCGAATACCTCAGCCGAATTCACGAACAAATTTTGGGACGCCCTTTGTATGTGGTCCGCAATAGTTCGTTTGAAAACAACCTTGCGGCCCTGCGTGAGCGAGAAAATAACGCGACCCGTCACGCCGCCTAAAATCTCTCCTAGTGCCTCTTTTACTGGGGGATAAGGGCAATCCCCCTTTTCTTCGGCCTCCCCTTGAGCCTCCCGTTGAGCCTTGCGTTCAGCCTTCTGAGTAGGCACCGCATCTTTGTAACCTTGACATCTCTGAACCCTTGAAAAGGTAATGTCTCTTTTCGTGGTTTTCCTCGGTGTGGTTTCAAAATTCTCTCTTTGCGGTTTGGGAGCGGTTCGGGTAAAATCAGCTTAATGCTCGTTCATGTATAGGAAAGCATATGTCGCGTCAGAATCTGGTTTGGATACTCGTTGTGCCGATCTTGGTCTTTGCGGGGATGGTCATTTCCTTTGCGGCTCCCGTGCGGGATCGGGATAAAGATTACAAGCTGATTCGCACGATGGTCGATGTGCTTGCAGAGATCGATCAAAATTATGTCAGGGAGCTTACCGATAAAGAGCGGGAACAACTCGTCGAGGATATGATTAATCTCGGGTTGAATCGATTGGATCGATACTCGCAATACATGAATGCCGAGGAATTCAAGCAATTCGAGAATCAGACCGAAGGAAATTTCAGCGGGATCGGAGTGAACATCGGGGTCGATCCGAAAACCGGATTATTCACGGTGATTAGCCCCCTTCCGGGCACCCCTGCTGCCGAGGCTGGTTTGCGCCCCGGTGATGTGATTCTCAAAGTCGATAATACCCCGACGGATAACCTGAATATGTCCGACCTTGTGAAACTCATCCAAGGTGAGGTCGGCACAACGGTCAAGATCACCCTGCTCCACGAAGGGGCCAAAGAAACCACAACCTATACCATCAAACGAGCACGGATCGAAACCTTTTCGGTCTTTGGTTTCTCACGAATTCCCGAGAATCCCACCGAGTTTAATTGGTATGCCGATGCCGAGGCGAAAATTGCCTACGTTCGTATTTCTCAGTTCACCGACAAAACGGCAGACGAACTGAAAAAGGTTCTCAATCAACTCGAAAAAGAACAAAGCCGTGCTTTGATTTTGGATTTACGCGATAACCCTGGGGGGCTTTTGAATAAATGTATCGAAATTTGTGATTTCTTTTTACCAGGGGGGGAAATCGTCAGTACCAAAGATCGAAATCAGAAAGGTCGTTCGTGGAGTGCCAAAAACGATCGATCGTATTGGGAGAATCCCGCCCTTCCCATCGCGGTCTTGGTGAATCGGCAAAGTGCCTCGGCCAGTGAGATTGTGGCCGCTGCGTTGCAAGATAACCACCGTGCCACAATTATTGGAGAACGAACTTGGGGTAAAGGGAGTGTGCAACGGGTGATTCGACTTACGTCGGACCCGCCCACGGCCCTGAAACTCACCACCGACACATATTGGCGACCTAGTGGCAAAAATATCCATCGTCATAATAACATGGATGACAATGCCGAATGGGGCGTTAAGCCGAATGATGGTTTTGAAATCGTTCTGAAAGATGATGAACGGGTGGCCTATGCGAAGTATCGTCGCAATCTGGATATTCTCTCCAAAGATAAACCCAAGGACGATAAACCTTTTACCGATCGTGCCTTGGAAAAGGCCATCACTTACCTGAAATCCCAACTCGCAAAATAATCGAGAGGAATATATCCCGATTCCCCCCCCCGTTAGGTAGCTTCGTGGAATCGCGAACGAGGGAATTCCCAAATTAAATCATTGAGAGGAATATATCCCGAATTCCCCCCCCTCGATAGGGCCGAGCGCTGAATTGAAGGAGCTGATGGTCACTTGTGAGGGAATCGAGCTGTCTTCGCCATCGGAATGATTTCTTCCATGACGTTTAGTTTGATACCAACACCTCTCCGGTTGACTCGATAGGCCTTCGCCATCGGAAAGATTTCTACTTCGTGTTCGATAAACCTTAGCCTAATTCTTTGATATTTCCCCCTTCCGCTACGACATGATGGGCGAGGTACCGAGGCAATCGGCAGCGGATATGCGTGGTACCGTTTTGAAACTCTTGGTGGTAGATTTCCGCATGGGCACCCAAGTACGATAAAACCTTGCCGTTGCCGGAATCAACCACAATATCGGCTTCCATAAAATCTTGGGTCAACGCTTCGACGACTGCTTCTTTGAGGTTTTCCAGTCCTTCTCCCGTAATCCCCGAGATCGCAACCGATTTCGGATAGGTGGCCTGTAAGAGCTGCAAGCGAGTTCGATCTGCGATTTTGTCGATCTTGTTCAAAACAAGGATCGTCGGTTTATTTTCGCAGCCCAGTTCCTTGAGAACCACTTTGACCGAGTCGATATGAATCTCTGCTGCGGGGCTACTGGCATCCACTACATGAAGGAGCAAGCGAGCCTGTCGAGCTTCCTCTAACGTCGCTTTGAATGAGGCAACCAAATGGTGCGGCAAGTCCCGAATGAAGCCGACGGTATCGCTGAGCAATACTTTGCCGAAGTTTTGAATATGCCATTGGCGAGTTCGGGTATCCAGCGTCGAGAATAATTGGTTTTGAACGTAGGTATCGGCCCCCGTGAGGGTGTTCATCAAACGAGATTTTCCTGCATTAGTATAACCGACGAGAGAAACCGTATGCTCTTCGGACCGACTGCGAACTTCGCGTTCTTTACGAGATTGAACAATTTCGAGTTTCTGTTTCAGGTCGCGGATGCGTCCCCCGACCAAGCGACGGTCTTCTTCCAACTGGGTTTCCCCCGGTCCGCGAGTCCCGATGCCCCCAGCGTGTCGGCCAAGGTGCGACCACATTTGTTTCAGCCGAGGCAGCGAATACTCCAATTGCGCCAATTCCACCTGTAAACGAGATTCGGGCGTGCGAGCGCGGGTGGCGAATATATCCAGTATCAATTCCGATCGATCGATAACTTTTGCTTTTGTGGCTTTTTCTAAATTCCGAACTTGACCCGGTGAGAGATCGTTATCGAAAATCACCACATCGGCCGAGGTTGCTTGAACCAGATCGACTAGTTCTTTGAGTTTCCCCGATCCTATGTAGGTTCCGGTTTGAATGTCGTGGCGCTTTTGTGTCAATTCGCACACAATATCGGCACCGGCCGATTCGGCTAAACCACGAATTTCTTCGCAAGGATCATCGCTAAGCCAAGGTCGATTCGGCAAGGACACGCTCACCAGTATGGCCCGCTCGCGACGAACCGACATCACTTCCCGAGTTTGATCGAACGATTTGCTGATAAGACAACTCTCCTCGGGCGAAAGGGGCTAATAGGCTCTACCTTCATTTTATCCCAGTCACTCGATACAGAATAGGGTTATCGCAAAACCTAGGGAATTCTCCCGAGAAATTCTGGCCAAGCGATGCGGTTACCTCACTCCCCAAAATCCGCCCCTTGTGACTTTCCCTGACCTTTGCGCGTGAGTTCCCTATCAAACTCTGTTCTCGCTGTGCTTTCGGGTTTCCCTGACCTTTGCGCGTGAGTTCCCTATACTGAAGGCAGTATCCAACAAATAAGGTGAGGAGAGACCACGTGCGTTTCTTATTGAACTTGGCCCTGTGCTGTGGGTTGATCACCCTTTCTGAAAGTGTTGCTCAAGAATCGTCGAGCGCTCCGAGCGGCAGCACCCCTGTTGCCATCATCGTGAAAGTTCCCGAATCTGCCAAACTCACTATCGACGGCCACCCCGTCAGCCAAACGGGTGCAGAACGTCGGTTACTCACTCCTCCGCTCCCTGTGGGCAAGCAATACAAGTAC
>CAZFDX010000391.1:0-4008 GCA_964518325.1 uncultured Alcaligenaceae bacterium
AGATAGGACTCCGAAGAAAACCAATCCGAAAGAACAATTCTTTTTAACTAGGGAAGAGGGGACAGACCAAATCGCTATCGATGTGAGAGCAAAACGAGAAGAAACGATCCGAAAAAAACGAATGCTCCTTACTTTCCATTCACCGGTTGCGCGCGACCCGCCGAACCGGGCACATCCTCGACCTCCACACGCAGATTTTCTTTGCGCTTGTTCGGTTCGATGGCAAAGGTCAGTTGTGCGATGCCCATCGGAAGTTCCAGAATAGTTTCTGGTTTCACTTCGGTCGGTTTGCCGTTGACCCAAAGGGTCAGCCCTTGGGGATTGTTAATCTTCAATGCCACGCGACCTGCCGTAGTTACATCAAGTTTGGCCTGCACCAGATACAGCGGTTCCGTACCGGTCCAAATTTCGAGCCGATTCAATTCGTCCAAGGGCAACTCGCCGGACACCTTCGAGTACAACGGGGACCATTTATAGGCCTGAGGATTTTCCGCAGCATCCGCGGCGCGATTTCGTCGGAGGAGATTCAAATTCTCGTTCGATTTCTCGAAGCTATCCCAGCGACGAATGAGCCTTGCCTTGTTCGGAGCATAAGGACCCACTTTACCCAATTCCGACAAAAACCGGACGAGGTCCACAAATTCTTGCCGAGTCAAGGGGTCCGCCAAGCCAGCAGGCATCAGCGATGGGGTTTCCTTGCGTTCATCAATATCGTCGAGGGGAATCGCCACTTCCTGATCTTCTGAGGTTCTCAAATACAATTTCTCGTCGGCCTCTTTGGTCTTAATGCCAATGACCGATTGCCCGCCCAGTCGAGTCACCTTAATCGCATGATACCCCTCTTTCACCGCCTTGTTGGGAATGAGAATCGATTCTACGAGATAATCGATCTGAGCGCTGGCACCGATGCTGGTCATATCGGGGCCGACTAATCCCCCTGCACCGGCGATGGCATGGCAGTTCAGGCAATTGAGTTCTTTGCGACGATAGATCGATTCGCCTCGGGCGGCATCCCCGAGTTTTTGCACATCGTTCACATAGGCTTGAATTTCCTCGGCACTCCACATGGTTTTAGCGACACCAAGTTGACCTGCCTTGGTCAGGGCATCGCCAAGAACTTTCCCATCAGCAGGGAAACTACGGGCCACTCGCAAACCGAGTTTCGCGGTATCAGCGGGAATTTTCTTATTCTCAAGGGCTTGAGCGAGGAGATTCCCCCCCCCCTTGCGTGTCAGGAATACTTGAAATAGCGGGGTATAATCTTCTTTGCTTTCTCCGTTGGCCAAAATCTCAGCCGCGAGGGGAGCGCCTGCTTTCAAATCGAGTGCCGAAAGGGCTTCCACCGCCAACAGACGGATCAACGGTTTTTGATCCTTGGCAACGAGTTTGTTCAGGGTTTCTCGCGTGGCAGGGCCTCCCAATTGTAAAAGCCCCTCTAGGGCCGCCCGACGCTGCTCCGTTGTGGCATCGTCTGCGGTGACCTTCGCTTCCAAAAAGTTCCGCTGGCTTTCATCCTTCGCTAATCCCAAAACCCGCAGCGCTACAGGGGACAAAGGCGAATCTTTGCGTTGCGCCAGTTCAATCAAAGTTTGGGCATCGTACTTGCCGGCCTTGCCGTAGGAGGGTTGCCGCAGTGCTGCCTCGAGATTCTGCAACAATTCCAAGCGATAAGTTGGCTCGTTGGGTTTCAGCCCCTCGGTGACCAGATCGTTAAACTCGTTCGGTCCTCCCACACGGGCAAGCAACAGCCACAAATCTTGCCGGCGAGCAGCGGGGAGAGTTTCGCTCCGTGCGAGTTTCAACAAGGGTTTGATTAAATCCTTCGAGGCCGACGCTTCTAATACAAAACTAATCTGCTTGGTATTGCCCGCAAACAGGTCTTCTTCGGCCTTGAATTTCGGTAACCAAATTGGCTCAAGTTCCCGCACGGTTAGCCACAAGGCATAGTCAAGCGTGCGATCCATCGGAGCATCCAAAGCTAGCAAGGCCGTTTGCAACGCCTGCACCGAAGGGATTTGTCCCAGAGCGCGAACCGCTTCGAGCCGAACCCGAGGAGCCGTATCTTGAACGGCCACCTTCAACAGGGACAGGGTTTCGGGGATCGAATCTTTCCAAGCAGAAAGCACCCGTACCGCTGCCGCGCGAGCCTGAAAGGTTTTGGCACCCAGCAGTTTTTTCAACAGCTTTTCGTTCGGAGTTTGCAGGCTTTGATAGACCCACAGCGCTTCGAGCAAGTGGTGTTCGTAATCTTTGTCGTTGTTATCGAGTGAGGTCCACCATTTTTCTAGGGCCGGTAGCACCTCGTTGGCCCCACGTTCTTTGAGCACCCGTTTGGTTTGTTGGCGGGTCCAATCTTCAGGCACTTTGAGGAAGTCGAGCAATTCGGGAGTTTTGGCTCCAACGAGGTTCGGTCGTTCCACCAGCGGGCGACCTTTGGCCGTGATCCGCCAAATCCGTCCATGCGTGTGATCGCGGCGCGGATCGCGGAAATCGACTTCGCCATGTTGAATAATCGGGTTGTACCAATCGGCAATGTAAATGGCCCCGTCGGGTCCCATTTTGACATCGATCGGGCGAAAGGCCGCATGATTCGTCTTAATCACTTCGGTCATCTCGCGGCTGGCAAAGGTCGAACCATCTTCCGAAAGTTTGAAACGACACACCCGATGCCCGCGAAAATCGTTGGTGATGACATCCCCTTGCCACGACTCGGGAAGGTGTCGGCCGGAAATCACTTCAAGGCCACAATGTTTAGGGCTTCCGGGATTCAATCCTTTGAGAATCCGGCTGGCCCCCACTGCGGTGACGTAGTAAGCGCCGGGAACTCCATGATTGATCCCCTCTCCATAGGCCCCATCGGTAATTAACGATTGCCCCCACCGATCGAAGTGATGGCCCCAAGTATTCACAAAGCCACGAACGAACACCTCTAAATCCAACGATTCTGGCCGAAAAGCCCAAATCCCTCCGCCGTTGAGACGTTTGACCCCTTTGGGGGTTTCGAGGTGAGAATGGATATAAATCGATTGATTGAAGTACAGCAACCCATCGGGTCCCCAGCGGAAGGTATGGATGATGTGGTGCGTATCTTCGGTGCCAAAGCCCGAGAGCATCACACGGGTTTTGTCGGCCTTGCCCCCCGCTTTACTGGCAGAAAGATGAATTAACTCGGTGCTATTGGCCACATAAGCGCCGCCATCCCCCGGTTCTACCCCTGTCGGGATCAATAAACCATCGGCAAAAACCGTCACCTTATCCGCTTGACCGGTCCCTTTGGTATCTTCGAGAATCAAGATTTTGTCGTTAGCTTTTTGACCCGGTTTGATCTGCGGATAAACTTCGCTGCAGGCCACCCACAAACGGCCTTGCGGATCGAAATTCATCTGGATCGGTTTCGCTAATAAGGGGTCCGAGGCAAACAGGCTAACCTCAAACCCTTCGGCCACAATAAAACTTTTTCGTTTCCCTTCCGGAACGGGATTGGGACCTTTGGCATTCGCCTGAGCAAATAGATTCTGAGGAAGCCACAGAAACAGAACCGTGGCCAGAATTTTTATCACGGGTGATTTCGCACTCATAAAAGATTGACTCAACAAAAGGAGAGGGACGATCTTACTTCTTTAACAGTTTGCGGATGTTCTCTTCCGCTTGGGAAACCAAAGGATCGAACTCGGCGACCTCTTTGGCGTTGCGGCCTTGTTCGTGTTTACGGAAGCCGAATAGGTAGGTTTCGTTTTGTGGCCGCCAACGATGGAAGTACAATTCGTTCTTTTCTCGAATGGCTTCTCGGACCGGTTCGAGTGTTTCAGAATAATCGTGATTTTTTCCAAACCCCAAGGCCTGCATAAAGGTCCCCGCAGTCTGACGATAGCCCTGTTCCGTCAGGTGAACACCGTTATCGGTCAGCCCCTTGGGTTCACCAATCAACGAGTTCAGGTCGGCATAACGCAGACCTCGTTTGTTGGCGATCTGTTTGATCTGTTCACAATACATCAAGATATTTTGATT
>CAZFDX010000392.1:0-2383 GCA_964518325.1 uncultured Alcaligenaceae bacterium
TTGCAGGACCAAATCTCTAACTTCCTGAATAACTCCGTCATGCCCGAATTTTCTTCTAATGAAACAATCGCAACAGCAACACATTTATCCAACCCAGAAAGGGTCCTCTCGAATTCGACGGATGTCATTTTCAGCGCTAGCTATAATTCGCCGCTCGATGTGGATTATTATCGGATTGAATCCCCTGCGATGGGAAGTGCAAGCCAGCAATCCTTGATTGTCTCCATCTGGGGGTTGAACAGAGCGACGATTGATCCGACCTTACAGGTTTTTGACGCGAACGGTCGAGCTTTAGAGCACACCGTGATCCATGCAAGCCTCACGAGTGCGGTGATTCAGGTTACGAACATCACCCCGAACACCCGTTACTTCATTCGCACTAATTCGGCCAGCGGGTTGACTGGCGACTATCGAATGGCCATCAATTTTATCAACACGGAAATTCCTGCACCGAATTTGAATGTGAACCAAACCCTTTCGGGATTGTTGTCAAAATCGACCACGACCATCTCGATCTCACAAAGTAGCTATATTCACCTGACCTTGGGGGCTATGAATGCCCCCGACCTGACAGGGCTTGTGGTGGTCACCATCTACAATTCGTCGAATCAAGTGGTTGGCGTTCTTTCGACGGGTCCCAATCGCTACCAAAGTTTAGACATCTTTTTGCGAGCAGGGACTTACCGCTTTGAAGTCACCACAACGGCTTTCTCCTCGGTGGACTTTAGCCTTGCGATGTATATCACTACGGACCCCGTTGGAATCGGGCCAACGAGTACTTCCACGAGTCCTCCTCCGTCGAGTACCACAGACTCATCTAGAACTAGTTCAACTAATACTTCTAACTGGTGGGGATCGCCAAGCTATACTTCTTCCACCACTACGACCACTCAACCAGCCTATTAAGACGATTGAACCACACGGTACCTGCCCCTGTGCCGATTCTGTTCTATCGCAGGGGTAAGCGCTCATTCTTTGATGATCGAGTTTCGAGTTTCAGGTTTCGAGTTCCAAAGTCCGATGTTCGCTTATCCAGTTCCGAATGGATTCATTCAACGTATAAAAAAACGTTTATCGACTAAGGGATTTTGGGAAGCGGTGGTAACGTGGGAGTCATAGGACTAGGGTCTTTTTCCGGAAGTGGTAGCTTCGGAAGCTGAGGTAAAGTCAAATCGGGTTCTTTCGGCTTTTCCGAGGAAGGGGGAGCCGGCGGAATCGTCGGCAACACCAAGGGAGGCTCGCTGGGTTGTGTGGGTGCAGGAAGTTTGGGCGGCACCGGTTCTTTGATCGGCGGCAACGGTTCCGGATTGGGAATTTTTGGAAGCGTTATTTCCGGACTAGGGATCGTCGGTGGCGGTGGCGACGGGGTGGGTTCCTTCTTCATGGGCGGCTCGATCGGGGTAGGAAGATCGCTCTTGGAAGGAAGATCAGGCTTCGAGGGAAGATCAATCTGGGAGGGAAGGTCGGTCGTGGGACGGGAAACTTCACGCACGGGAATGATGGCCCCCGTTTCTTGCCAGCTTCGGAGCGTCGGGGGTGTTCGGAAACCTTCGAGACGAACCGACAGGGTTCCGGAATTCAACCGGACACTCTTTGTTCCGGAGGGATTCAGAATCATTTGGGGAGTGGTACCAGAATGGCTTGGCCCCTCTGCAAGTTCTCCCACGGCGGACTTGATCGAGTGAACATTCAAGCTCACTTGCAATTCATCATTCGGACGCAGCGACAGATTTTGCACAAACAACGATTCTTGCCAATCCCCTGCCTTCGAGCGCATGGGGTACGCCTTGGCGTTATCGACCCCTTTATTTCCGATATAAACCCAACGAATTTCTTCGTTCATCTTGGCGGTTCGATCGGCATCAAATTTTAGAACCACTTTGGCAGGCGAACCATTTTTCACCCATGCAAGATAGTCGGCCAATTGCTGAACCTCACGGCTGTGGGTTCCTCCTTCGGGTAATGCCAAATAGGTCGAGATGGCTTGTTGCAGTTTCTCAGGAGGAGCCGTGGAAGATTCTGACAATTCTTTGACGATTGTGTAAAGATGTTTATCTTCCTCCAAGCGGACTAAATTTCGAGCCTTGGTGACCATCTCTTTCTGAACGTCGGCTTTGAGAATCGTTTGCACTGCAGCAGAATGGTGAAACTGTAGGACCGTAGCATAGCCCGCACCAAAATGTTTGACATCGAGATATTTCCCGACCTGCGATTCGAGAGCGTTGTACGCATTTTTACGATAATCTTCAACCAATGTTTGGTATCCGTTAGGGACCTCGGTTCCCCATGCCGGCAAATGGGATTTCCACGCCGTTAGCCATTCCGCAGCAGCGACGGGATCGGGGCGCTTCATCCGTGCGACATATTCATTTTGGTAGAAAAC
>CAZFDX010000393.1:0-3249 GCA_964518325.1 uncultured Alcaligenaceae bacterium
CCCCTGTGATACCGGTATCGATCGCTCGGCAGGCATCGTAGGCCAGCATGAAGAAAAATTGATCCGCTACAGTGAGCGGTTCCTTTTGCCAGTTCCAAACGTTTTTTTCGTCTTTGGGTGGCGAGGCGGTCAACCACATCAAAAAATCTAGTACGGCTGGACCGAATTTGAGCGTCAGTCGTTCCAGTGGTGAGCGCTCCCAGAGTCGGCCAAAAGTGGGTTTGCCCCGTCTATCTAGAAACCGATCGCGTCGCCAGCCTCCGTTCCGGACGAGAAACAGCACGCTCCCTTTAGCGAAGGTATCTTTCAGTAGATCGATCGCTTCATGATTTAGACATTCAGGACGTTCTATTTTTTCGTGGATCAGTCGGACTACCAGTTCGCGGGGGAACTGCCCGAAAATGTAGCGGGCAATCCGAATGGTCACGGCCTCGAAGCGCGTAACCATAGGAATGGTAGGTGGGGTGATTCCGGCTTGTGGCAGCGGTTCACTCACGGGGTCGTTTCTCCGACTTAAGGGTTTTCGGCCGCTTCCACAGCCCTAATGCCTGTTGGGCAGGAAACCCATTGACAGATATTTCATTTCCGCGAACACGAATTTCAAGAGTGTTCCGCAAACGCCAACACGGGTCCGCAGGATTGTATCGTGGGGTCAAAAAATGAACCCGTTGATTCTGCGAGCCAATCCACCGTCGTTCGGTTTCGGGAAGTGTTCGGTCGTAGGGGCCATCAACAAGGAGATCGATGGCAGCCAAAAGTTCGTGGATTTCTGGCTCGGGGCGGGCTTGCAGTTGTTCCAAAGTGTAGCCCGAATAGACCATCACCCCCAGATGATTTTTCTGGGCCTCGCGAGCGATTGGCACTGCGGCTTGAGCATGGGCAAACGGTTCACCTCCGAGAAGTGAAATCCCCTCGATTTGATTCTTCTTTTGAGATTCGAGCATCAAAGAGATCAGGTCTTCCACCGACCAGAGTTCGCCACCAGAAAAGGGAAGAAACTCGGGATTGCAGCAACCCGCACATCGGAGCGGACACCCCTGAAACCAGATGGCCATGCGTTGAAAGGGGCCTTCGGCTTCGGTGCAGGGTACGATCTGTGCAATTCGAGCTTGAATCATCAATAAATCCTCTTGTGTATTATACCTCTCATCCAGAGAGATACCAGTGCAGTAGCAAAATTGAAAACTCACCTCAACCGCTTGCTTCGCTTTCAACGTGAATTCAACAACTGAGATCAGACGATCGGTGGGAATTGGTTTCGGGTGTTGTGTCAGCTCAAATTCCTTGGCTAGAATAAATGCAATCGAGTTCCGTCCTCGTGCTAGCCAGAGTGGTTTATGAACGAAGATATTATTATTAGTCCCGATACACAACGGAGTAATCGGATTCCGCCCCGACAGGCCTTAACACGGAAATGGCCGATTCTCCATTATGGTCCGGTACCGACCTTTAATCCTGCCACATGGGATTTCCAGATTGTGCCCGAGCCGTTAGTCAGTCGAAACATTCGTTGGACGTGGGAACAGTTTAATGCTCTTCCTAAGGTGAAAGTCTTCGCCGATATGCATTGCGTTACCCGTTGGAGTAAGCTCGACAATCTTTGGGAAGGGGTGGCCACTCGGGAGATACTGAAACATGTGACCCTTTCCGAAAAAGCGAAATTCGTGATGGTTCACTGTGAATATGGCTTTACGACCAATTTGCCGATCGAATGGTTTTTTGGTGAAGATTGCTTGTTCGCAACTCATCATAATGGTCAACCTCTCGACCCCGATCATGGCTATCCCGTGCGATTAGTCGTACCTCGCTTGTATGCTTGGAAGAGCGCCAAATGGGTGCGTGGGATTGAGTTCATGGAGCAAGATGAACCCGGCTTTTGGGAACGGTGGGAACACGGAGGCTATCACATGTTGGGCGATCCTTGGACCGAGCAACGTCACCGTGATGATTGAAATTCATTGGTATCGTGATGGATGAAATTTATTGGCACGGAGATTGAAATTCGTTGGTATCGTGATGAATGAAATTCCGTCGTTCCCCCAAACTTCGGGTCAAGTTCCTTCGTCCTTTTTGGAAATTCGGACCAACTTCCACACAAGGAAAGGCCAGTAAAAAATCTTGTTTCTGAAAGATTGGGGCGGACTTTTTGGAAAATCTGACAATCTTGCCCAACGCTCTCTAGCGGTCCCTGTTAAATTAGGTTAGGATCATATCTAGGGAATCGACAAGGAACCATGATATGCGAACGTCGGTATGTTTTCTCGTTCTGCTTTACTTGCCGATCTGTCTTTACGCCCAGCGTGAAGAAGCGGACCCGTATCAGGAAGCGATCAAGGCCGGTGCGAAGTATCTGAAGGAGATTCACGCGCCGGGAGGGGGATATCGTGGGGGATCGCATGGCGTGGGCACGGCTTGCCTTGGGGGATTAGCTTTGCTCGAAGCCGGTGAAAGTATCGATTCTCCAGAATTGGTTAACATCTCGAATTTTGTTCGCAATCAGGCCCTCTCCACAACGGGAACCTACGAAGTCGCTTTGACGATTATGTTTCTGGATCGGATGGGAACCCCTGCGGATGTTCCGTTGTTGCAGTTCATGGGGATTCGCTTGTTATCGGGTCAAAATCGAGATGGCTCTTGGTCGTACAATTGTGGGTTAACGCTCAATCCCAACGAAGAACGACGACTGCGCGGAGTGCTCGTTCGGGAAGCCCGTTTGGTTGCGGCGCCTGTCGCTCCTCCGAAAGTGACCCCTCCCATGCCGGAGAAACCAAAGCCCGTTCCTCGGGATGATCTCCCGAAGGACCCCAGTGATCCCATTAAACCCAAAGAGAATCCGGTTCGTCCCAAGGTGGAACCCAAAAAGGCCGATCCTCCGAAAACTGAAACTCCGAAAGAATCGTTCCCCAAACTTCACGAAGAGGCCGCTCGCTATGCCCGTATTATCGCCGAGAATAATAACGGGTTATTCGGCCTAGGGGGGGATCATTCCAATACCCAATTTGCGACCGTGGCATTATGGTGCGCCCGTCGGAATGGTGTGCCTGTCGATAATGCGATTGCTCTTTTGGATAGATACTATCGGGCTTGTCAGAATAAAAATGGAAGTTGGGGCTAGACTGCACGGGGGGGGGACTCACCTGCCAGTGCCTGTGCGGGGCTTATTGGCTTGGGGGTTGGTTACGGCCTGAACGAAACCGCGGTGGGAAATCGCCCCGACTCGGGCAAACGGGGTGCACCGGGCTTGGGCAA
>CAZFDX010000394.1:0-13945 GCA_964518325.1 uncultured Alcaligenaceae bacterium
AACAAGAAGCGATCTAACTGAGCTTCGGGCAGCACATACGTCCCCGCTTGCTCGATGGGGTTCTGCGTGGCCAGAACAAAAAAAGGTCGTGGCAAGGGGAAAGTTTCCTCGCCGATGGTGACTTGCCGCTCTTCCATCGCTTGGAGTAAGGCACTTTGAACCTTGGCCGGTGCGCGGTTGATTTCGTCCGCCAAAACAACATTCGCAAAAATCGGGCCTTTTTTCACATAGAAGGCCGTCTCTTTAGGATTGTAAATTTGGGTGCCAATCACATCGGCAGGGAGCAAATCGGGGGTAAACTGCACCCGAGAAAAACTTAGCTGCAGCGCTCCAGAAACCGTTCGGATAGCCAAGGTCTTTGCTAAGCCGGGAACCCCCTCCACGAGAACATGACCATCGGTCAGTAGGGCAATGACCAACCGGCGAATGAGGTGTTCTTGACCAATCACAACCGAAGCCACTTCACGAAAAAACGGTTCGAGCTTACCCCGAGCTTCTTGCACACTTCGTTCGTCAGCACGTTCTTGAGCCATGCACTTAGTTTAGGAATTTGCAAAGAGATTGGGGCACAAACTTTCTTTCGTTCGTTCTGCCATCTTTTTCTTGGCTCTCGATGTGGAGGTTGTGAGACAGGATTGGGGCAGAAACTTTCTGACGTGAGTTCTCCTAAGAGCCCAGTCCAAGATTCGCCTCCCAATCACGGATTCGCCTCCCACTCAAGGATTCGCCTCCGAGTTGACCAAAGCCCCGAAACCAATTCCTCAAAGAATGATTCTGACGGCCTTAACGCTTTCAACTTTTTTATGTTCTCCATTTTACCATTCCCTTGGACAGAATTTTCCGGTTAGAATGGTATGTATAGCCCTAAATGCTCTTGAACCCTGTTCGAGGGTGTGTTATGGCGTGGGGTTGAATTTTGGGGGAAAATTCTATGTTGCGACTCTTGGCCCTGACGACCATTTTGGGGACGTCAGTTCTAGCTTCTAACGTCTTGGCACAAGACCGAGGTGAACGCTCTCGCGAGATCGCACCCGAAGCGACAACCTTCGACAAAGAAGATGTGTGGACGCTTCATTTTGAATTTCAAGACCCACGCATCATCGTTGAGAAAGTTCCGGGGCGGGGTAACAAAATCATTTGGTACATGCTGTATTGGGTCTCGAATCGTGATCCTAAGGGGGATGTACACACCTTTATTCCGGATATTGAACTTGTGACCTTGGATCGGTTCACTACTCACACCGACGAAATTTTACCCTCGGTCGAAAAGGCGATCCGTCAACGGGAAGACCCCTTTGGAAAATTCAACATCAAAAACTCGGTGACGATTTCGGAAGAGCCGATCCCCGTCTCGAAAAAAGATGCCTTTCCAAAACGAGTCGCCGGTGTGGCCATCTGGACCGATGTTGACCCCGCGCCGGGGACAAAAGATAAAATCGATCGAACCAACAAATTCTCGATCTTTGTGGCAGGGCTTTCCAATGGTTGGGCCGAAGAGAAGAAAGCCGACGGCACTCGAGTAATCAAACGCAAAACCTTACAACTCGATTTTGAGCGTTTAGGGGATGGCGAAAGACTTGAACCTTCGGGCATTCGCTGGACAGGGGGAGCCACTTGGATTTATCGCCAAACCACAGGGGTAGGCACCAAAGAACCCGATGTGAAAGAACCAAAAGAACCGTTGAAGAAGGAAGAAATTATGCTCAAACCGCGATTCGATCAAGAACGTCCTTCTCAACCGAATCGAACGATTGTTGAACCCATCCCCGCCCTGCCTGCTCCGACCTCTCGACGTGAGTAATTGGCAATCCTTTATTGTGTTGGGCGTTTCCTTGGATTTGTCGTCTGCATTGGAAATCGTAGAGTCATCAAGTCATTGATTCATGGATTGATTGATCCATAAGTTCATCGATTCATCACGATGGATGACTCCGTTCCTATTTCACAATCCCTAACTCTTTACCGACCTCTTTGAAAGCCTGAATGGCTTGTTCGATCTGTTGGGTCGTATGGGCAGCAGAGACTTGCAATCGAATCCGAGCTTGCCCTTGAGGGACTACCGGATAGCTGAAGCCGATGACATAAATTCCATGCGTCAAAAGTTTCTCGGCCATTTGGCTTGCAAGCGCTGCATCTCCCAGCATAACCGGAAGAATCGGGGTCGGCCCCGGTTTGACCGTAAAGCCAGCACCTTCGAGACCGGCCCGCATTTTCTGGGTATTCTGGGTCAGCGTTTCCCGAAGTGAGGTGCTTTTTTGAATAAGCTCTAGGGCTTTCCCTGCGGCTCCCACGAGTGCAGGCGGTACGGAATTGGAAAACAGATAAGGTCGAGATCGATTCTTTAACCAATCGACAATTTCTTTTCGGCTTGTGGTAAAGCCACCGGCAGCCCCGCCCGCTGTTTTTCCGAGGGTGCTTGTAATCACATCGATCCGATCGAGCACGCCGAGTAATTCGGCAGCCCCTCTTCCTCCTAGACCTAAATGCCCCGTACCGTGACAATCATCGATCCCCACGAAGGCATCGTATTGATCGGCCAAGTCACAAATTTCGGGTAGTTTTGCAAGGTCCCCATCCATCGAGAAAACGCTATCCGTGAAGATAAATTTGAATCGACTGCCTTTCGCTTCTTCCAGCTTATTCCGCAGATCGCTCATATCGTTGTGCTTGTAACGGAATCGTTTTGCCTTGCATAAACGGATGCCATCAATAATGCTCGCATGGTTGAGTTCATCACTGAGGACGGCATCTTCTTCGCTCAGAAGGGTCTCGAACAAGCCCCCATTGGCATCAAAACAGGAGATGTAAAGGATCGCATCTTCTTTGCCAAAGAATCTTGCGATGGCCTGTTCGAGTTGGCGATGCGGGGTCTGTGTTCCACAAATAAAGCGAACGCTGGAAAGTCCGTATCCCCAAGTATCAAGGGTCTCATGGGCGCTCTGTACGATTTCTGGATGATTTGCGAGACCAAGATAGTTGTTGGCGCAAAAGTTGATGACCTTTTTCCCGTTGACGGTAATCTCGGCATTTTGAGGGGATTCAATCAATCGTTCCCGTTTATAAAGACCGGTCGATTTTAAGGTTTCCAGTTGAGTCGTTAAGTGATCGATCAGTTTTTGAACACTCATGGGGTTGTCTCAGGTTGGGGCGGGTTCTTCTTCATATCAACATAGTCAACCTTTTCTGGTTGGGAATAGGTCACGGGGGGTAAGGTTGCAAATCTCTCCTTGCGAGCCTTCAACCATTCCTTCAAAGTGGCATAAACTGCGGGCAAAATCGAAAGAAATACCACAATAATAATGAGCTTTTCTGCATGGTCGGCCGTGCGAAATTCCGGACCAAAGAGCTTTCTTAAAAACGGGTCCACGAAAGGAGTAATGAGATAACCGACAGTCAACATAGAAACAATCCAACTAATTCCCCCCACCACGTTGAACATCAGAAACCGACGATAATTCATTCGACTAATCCCCGCTACCACTGGGGCAAACGTCCGCACAATCGGCACGAATCGCGCGAGGATGATGGTTTTCCCGCCATGCTTCTCGTAGAACTTTTGGGCAACCAACAAATGGGACTTCCGAAAAAAGAAAGATTCCTTTCGCTCATAAAGTTTCACACCGGCCTTCGCACCGATCCAATAGCCCACCGTATCCCCTACGATCGCAGCAATCGAAAGAATAATCATAAGCAACGGTAACGACCAATCCGCATTCCAAGCGACAATGCCAACGGTCACAAGTAAAGAGTCACCCGGTAGAAAAAACCCAATCAATAGGCCTGTTTCGGTGAAGATAATCAACGTCAGGGCAATAAAGGCCGCGGTTGTAATCTCTGGTTCTTTTAGGACCTCCATTAACTCTTTCGAGTTAAAGAGATTTTGGAAGACCTTCACTATTTGCTCGAATAAGTTACCCATCGACTTTCCCCTGACTGAATTCCAAGAGGATACACAAACTAGACAAAAAAGGAAAGCGTGATTTTCACCGGTGAAAGGACTACGGATAGGTTTCCCCCACGAGTGGCCATTTTTTCATCTTGGTTGATAGGAGCATTTTAGGTAAATTAGGAAGGTATTAGGTGAGGCCAAATGAATTCCATTTTGGAGTCCCCATTCGTCAAATTAAGCGCCCAAATCGAACGGGCCGAGGGAATCCCTGCGCTTTTACAATCCCTTGGCCGAAAAGAAGCCACCACGATCGATGGAGTCTGGGGTTCCTCCGCCGCAATGGTTTGTGCTGGCTTAGCGATGAAAGCCCCCTCGGTGGTCGTGGTCGTTCTCGCTTATAATGGTGACCTTGAGCCTTGGACATATGATCTCACCACCTTCTTTGGGGTTCGCCCTGCGGTGCTGCCTCCGCTAGAATCATGGCCGGTTGACCCCAATTCGTTGGACGATACCCCTGCTCGCCGATTACGCACCCTCCGAGCATTGCATTCCGGTTCGGTGAAAATTTTATTGACGACGGTCAGTGCCACGATTCAACCGGTTCCGAGCTTAGAATCGCTGCAAACACAGGGACGCTCGCTGAAAACTGGCGACACAATCGACTTAGAAGAACTAAGTTCGTGGCTGGTGCGAGAAGGCTATAAACGGGTCGATGCCGTGGAATTGCCCGGCGAATTTGCCCGCCGAGGAGGGATATTCGATGTCTATTCACCCGATCGCACTGAACCCATTCGTCTCGAATTTTTTGGCGACGAAATCGAGACGATCCGCTCTTTTTCCACCACCACACAAAGAAGCCTTCAACCGCTTGAACAGGTCTTCCTTTTGGCGGGCGGTCGCCGCACACCCGATGTCGGTAAAGGGCACCTCAGCGATCACTTGCCGCCCGATTCGTGGATTGTTTTTGTTCAATCGACCGACATTCTTGAGCAAGGCAAATTTTACTTAGAGACAGTGACCGACACGAAAGGGCTATTCTCACCCGATCGTTCCTTGGCTCATCTGATGAATTTCGGTACCGTCAGCTTGTCGGCGTTACCTCAAATGTCACTCGAATCGATCGTTCATTTCCCGATCGAATCCATCGAACGATTCAGCGGGAACGTCCACCGAGTTCGGGAAGAATTAGATGCGGTTGGGCACAACTCACAAGTGCTAATTGCCTGTGATACCGATGCTGAAATTCACCGATTACAAGACGTTCTCAAAGCCGGTCAACTCGCCACCTCGAACCGGCTACAACTCGTCCAAGGTTCAGTGCGTTCCGGTTTTCGTTGGATCGATACTAACGTAGTGGTGATCGGCTCACACGAGTTATTCCATCGGGAACAGACCCCTGCAGGGCAGAAAACCGTTGCCCTGCCCCGTCGGCAGGTGGAATCTCGGGCACTCGATTCCTTTTTGGAATTGACCGAGGGCGATCTGGTCGTCCACGTGATTCATGGCATTGCTCGCTTTCGTGGCATGCGGATGCTCGAAAGGTTTGAATCGCATAAAGGCATGACAAACACCTTGGAAGAGAACCTTCTGCTGGAATTTCGCGATGGGAATCTGCTGTATGTGCCTGCCTCGAAAATCGACCTGATTCAGAAATATGTCGGGAGTTCAAGGAGCGTTCCCGAGCTTTCTCGTTTGGGAAGCAATAGCTGGGCAAAGAAAAAAGAAAAAGTCGCCGAGGCTGTCCGCGATTTAGCCGCCGAGATGCTCCAACTGCAAGCCATTCGTGCTGCTCAAACGGGTTTCGCCTATCCTCCGGATACAGAATGGCAAAAACAATTCGAGGCGAGCTTTCCCTACCAAGAAACTCCCGATCAGATTCTTGCCATTGAAGAAGTGAAACGGGATATGTGCCTGCCCCGTTCGATGGATCGTCTCTTGTGTGGGGATGTGGGTTTCGGGAAAACCGAAGTGGCCCTGCGTGCGGCCTTCAAAGCTGCGGATAATGGTAAACAAGTGGCCATGCTAGTACCCACCACTATTTTGGCCGAACAACATTTTCGGACCTTTCGCAGTCGCTTTGCTGAGTACCCCTTCCGGATTGAATGCCTGAATCGATTTCGTTCCTCGGAAGAAACTCGATCGGTCCTTAAGGGGTTGAAATCCGGTGAGGTCGATATTGTGATTGGGACCCATCGCTTGGTTTCCAAAGATGTTCAATTCAAAGATTTGGGGTTAGTGATTATCGACGAAGAGCAACGCTTCGGGGTCGTTCATAAGGAGCGTTTGAAGCAATTGCGAGCCACCGTCGATATTCTGACCATGACGGCAACGCCTATCCCAAGGACGCTTCATTTGTCCTTACTAGGTGTTCGGGATATAAGCAATTTGGAAACCCCGCCACCGGAACGATTACCCGTGGAAACGCGGATTATCCGTTGGGATGAGAAGCTGATTCGAGCGGCCATCTTGCGAGAATTAGGAAGAGATGGTCAGGTTTATTTCGTCCACAATCGCGTTTACGATATTCATGAGGTAGCACATCGCTTGAGGGTTCTGATCCCCGAAGCCCGCGTGGCGGTCGGTCATGGTCAAATGTCCAGCGAAGAACTCGAGGAGGCCATGATGAAGTTCCTCTCGCGCGAGGCCCAAATTTTGGTGGCCACCACCATCATCGAAAGCGGTGTCGATATTCCTAATGCAAACACGATCTTTATCGATCAAGCCGACCAATATGGTTTGGCCGACCTGCACCAACTTCGCGGACGGGTCGGCCGGCAAAAAAATCGGGCCTATGCTTATTTGATTGTCGATGAACATCGTCAGGTGACGGCCGATGCCGTGAAACGCCTGAAAGCCATTGAGGAATTTACCGCCCTTGGATCGGGATTCAAAATTGCCATGCGTGATCTAGAAATTCGCGGGGCCGGCAACATTCTAGGGACAGAACAAAGCGGCCATATTTCTTCGGTTGGTTACGAAATGTATTGCCAACTCCTCGAAAATGCTGTCCGAACCCTGAAGAAGATGCCCCTGAACCAACCCCTTGAGGTGAACATCAATCTTCCTTGGCCTGCCTTTCTACCCAGTCAATATGTGCCCGGACAGAAACTGCGCATCGAGGTTTATCGGCGATTATCTCGCGTGCGATCCACCATTCGCCTTGACGAATTTGCCCAAGAACTTCGGGATCGCTATGGCCCTATCCCTGAACCGACCGAGTGGTTAATCAAGATCACTCGTCTCAGAATACTGGCGGCCTACTGGCAAATATCGAGCATCCATCGGAATAATGATTTTTTGTTTTTGGGCTACCGCGACTTTCAAAAGGCACGTATGTTATGCCAACGAAATTCCGAAATGAAAATCGTGGATGAAAAGGATATTTATTTGAAGATTCCTGAACCGGTCTGGAAGGACGAAATTTTAGAGCCGTTCCTCACAAAGCTACTCGCTCGCCCTAAAAATGACCCCGAGGTACCCGAGGAAACTTCGGATCACGGCATCACGACCTGAAGAAAAAACGATCCCGAAACCTCTTAACCACTAAACGTCCAAGGAAACCTCAGAAAATGGGGAGTCAGGCGGCTCGGATATTCCGTGTGTCGCCGGGGGTTCGTTCCAAGTTGAGACTTTCCCGAATCACAGAGGGTCGCATATGTTGGCTGTCAAAGTAGGTGCGCGTAATAATTTCACCCATTAACCGCGTGGCCGAAAACTGCATACCGGCCAGAAACAGCAAGGCACTTAACAGCAATAGGGGGTTACCCGTCATGTCAACGCCATTAAAAATTTTCATCCCGCAAGTTACGGCCACAGAGACAAAAGCTAAAATGAGAAACAATAGGCCAATCCCCCCCATGAAGTGCATCGGTCGGGTAATGTAGCGCGACAAAAAGCGAATGGTCATGAGATCGAGAAGGACTCGCCCTGTTCGACCGATACCATATTTGGAACGGCCCGCCGTCCGAGGATGATGACGCACATCGATTTGGGTAATCCGAGCGCCGAGATTGTTGGCTAACACGGGAATGAATCGATGCATTTCGCCGTAGATGCGCATATTCTCGGCCAGTTCCCGTTTCATCACACGCAGGGTGCAACCAAAATCTTTGTAAGGCAGCCCCGTGACTTTGCGAATCAGCCAATTGGCAACGAGCGAGGGAACCTTGCGGATGAGCAAAGCATCTTTCCGTTTTAATCGTCGCCCCAAAACGAGATCGTAACCCTCTTCAATTTTAGCAATCATCAAGGGAATATCGTCTGGATCGTTCTGGAGATCCCCATCCATAGTGGCGACCAAGTCACCCATAGCAGCATCTAAGCCTGCTTGCATCGCGGCAGCCTGCCCAAAATTTCTCCGCAGACTCACCACCTTGACGCGAGGATCGACCGTCGCAATTTTGCGAAGTTCCGCCAATGTTTGGTCGGTGCTTCCATCATCAACTACGACCAATTCCCAATCGGGACCGGTCCGAAGTGCTTCGCGCACACGTTGATAGAGCGCGGCGATATTATCTTGTTCGTCCTTCACAGGAACAACCACAGAAATCAATGACATTGGACCGATCCTCCTGACAAGAGGGCATTTTATCAAAAAATGTCAGGATTCCGAGAGGAATTTTTTGCCTGCAAAAGGTAATACCAAATCTCAGATAAGCGTTTAGGAGGGATTCGCTGAATCAAACGAATAACAAACAAATGTTTAGAAGAGATCGGCGGAAAGAAACCAATACCCCATGAGTATTTAGGAGGGATTCGCCGAGGGGGTTGTCCCGTTAGGCAATGGGGTTGGGGCAGAGGTCGATTCTTCCTTTTTCCGCGGGAACAACGCTTCGAGGAGTAAAAAGCCTGCTCCGCAGACCAGACAACAATCGGCAATGTTGAATACAGGCCAATCGATCTTGTAGAAATAAAGAAAATCCCGAACGCCTCCGAACAGAAGACGATCATAAAAATTTCCCAGCGTTCCGCCAAGGATCAATCCAAGGGCAATCACCAATCGGATATCCGCTTGATAGACTCGTCGAGTGAGCGCCCAAAGGGTAATCCCCAAGGCAGCTAAAAGGCTGATAGTGGCGAAGAATAAATTGGCGTTTTGCTTATGTTCGCCCCCCAGACTAAACAAAGCGCCGTGATTGACCCGAGGGGTCTGTTGACTATTGAGTTTGGTTAAAAAGCAATCGCAATTCGGTTGATGATGGGGATCGAATTCCACGGAGAACATGAAGAAGCCGGGCCAAACATCTTTGCCAAAGGGGTCGGGACGTTGGTCGGGAAAATCGCGAACATGGATCCGCTCACCCGCAGTTTCGAGCCAACGGAACATGCCATATTTACTGGTTTGATCCCCAATAAAACCGATTACGGCCAAGCCGAATACAATCCATCGGGGGGATAAGAACTTCATATTCAGTACAACAAAAAGTTAACGGTCTTATAGTCAATCTAGACAGTTTCAAAAAATAGGTCAAGCTAAAGTTCAAGGGCCAAGGAACGTATTTTGACATCGAGATATTTTTTCGTCGAGAATAATTCTCGAAAACTCCGCACAAAACGGGTAGAATCCTGATATACTGATTAACTCGATGTCCGACAGGAAACTTTGTAGAGGATAGTGAAAAATATGGCCGAGCGAGCCACCGAAAGCCCCCAATCTCCAAAAACCATGTCTGGGGCCGATATTCTGGTTAAATCTCTGATTGAACACGGAGTCGATACGGTTTTTGCCTACCCCGGTGGGGCATCGATGCCCCTTCACCAATCATTGACCAAGGTGCAAGATAAAATCCGCACGATCCTTCCCCGCCAAGAACAGGGGGGGGGATTCATGGCACAAGGATATGCTCGCACCACAGGGAAACCCGGTGTCTGTATGGCAACGAGTGGCCCCGGCGCGACCAACTTTGTCACCGTCCTAGCCGATGCCAAGATGGACTCGGTTCCTTTGATTTGCCTCACTGGCCAAGTCAGCACACCGGTTCTGGGGACCGATGCCTTCCAAGAAACCCCCGTAGTCGAGGTGTGTCGGGCCATCACCAAACATCATTATTTGATCCACAAAACAGAAGATATTGCCCGTGTGATGAAGGAGGCCTTTCACATTGCGACAACGGGTCGCCCCGGCCCTGTGATTGTGGACATTCCCAAGGATGTGCAACTCCGAGAGATCGTTCCGAATTGGGATACCCCAATGAACTTACCGGGTTATCGGCCCACCCGCGAAATCACAGCCAACGAGATTGAGCAGGTTCTCGCGGAAATTCGCATGGCCCGAAAACCGATCATTTATGGGGGGGGGGGAATCATTCATTCGGGAGCGGCCGATGCTCTGAGGATTTTTGCAGAAAAAACGCGGATACCTGTTGCGCTGACCCTTCATGGATTAGGTGGTTTCCCGAGCGATCATTATCTTTGTTTACAAATGCTCGGCATGCATGGGAGCGTCTATTCCAACAAGGCGATCAACGAAGCCGATTTACTCCTTTCATTTGGTGTGCGCTTTGATGATCGCGTGACGGGAAAACTCTCGGAATTTGCCAAGCATGGACGCATTGTCCATATCGATATCGATCCTTCGGAATTGAATAAAAATAAAAAGGCCCATGTCGCGATTCATGGCGATCTCAAACAGGCCTTGGAATTTTTGAATACTCGTCTGAATGATAAAGATAACGCGGACCTGTGCGTGGGGGGGCGCTATAGTGAGTGGATGGCCAAAATCGATGCTTGGAGAAGCGAACATCCTTTCACTTTCGAGGATCGAAAAGATGTGATCCTTCCCCAATATGCGATCAAGCGACTCAGTGAGATTTTGAAATCTCGGGGGCTGTTAGATGATACCATCATCACCACGGGCGTGGGACAACATCAAATGTGGTCGGCCCAATTTTTCCCGTTTAGTAAACCTCGCCGTTGGATCACTTCGGGGGGTTTAGGAACTATGGGTTTTGGTTACCCCGCTGCCATGGGGGCGAAAGTCGCTCATCCGGATAAATTGGTGATCGATATTGATGGCGACGGAAGTTTCTTGATGAACATTCAAGAACTGGCCTGCGCCCATGTGGAAAAGATCGACGCCAAAATCCTCATTCTGAACAATCAACATTTGGGAATGGTCGTGCAATGGGAAGACCGATTCCATGGGGGGAATCGAGGACACACCTATTTGGGTGCAGGATTCGATGCCGACCCCTACCCCGACTTTCCAAGAATCGCTGCGGGATTTGGCATTCCATCGCGACACGTTGCAGATAAGGCCGACCTCGACTCGGCCCTTATCGAAATGATTGAATCAAAAGGACCATTCCTGTTGAACGTGATGGTACCTTATTCGGAACATGTCCTTCCGATGATTCCCTCCGGAAAAACCGTGGGTGACATTATCACAAAACCAATGGAACCTGTGGGATAATTCTCTCGCGGAGTCGTTATCTCACAGAGTCTTTATCTCATGTAAGTTTTTTCAGTCGATTTCTCTTTCCCGATTTTACTTGCTCTTGAGTTGGAATAGCACTGATTGGAATAACACTAATTACAATCGAGAAGTTAATCGCAATCGAGGTCAACCCTCGATTGCGATTGTTTCACCCTAATGATTAGACGTTGAAGCAGGATTAGACGTTGAAGTTGATAGTGAAGGATTTATCGAAAGGAAGCCCCGATCCATCCAGCACAATCACTCGAATTTCGTAACTCGATCTTAAATCCCACAGGAATAAATCCCGATTGGCAACCCTGAGTTGATTTCCAACAACCTTAAACTTACCGCCTGCGTTGTTAGTGAGGATAAACTGCGCCGAATCACCCAGATCGGGATCCAAAGCAGTGAAGGTCCCAACAACATAATCGTTTGCGAGTGAAGGGAACGGGAGGTCCGTATTATCTAGGAGAATATCCGTCGGGGCTTCATTCACGTTCGTGACTTGGATCGTGAAGTTTTGATCTGTGTACGCCCCTTGTGCATCCGTCGCTCGGATCGTCACTTGATGCGAACTATTCGCCTCGTAATTCAATAACGCCCCATCCGCCACCACCAAGTTATTTCCACTCATCGCAAAGCGACCACCCGCATTATCCTGTAGGCTTATCACCGGTGCCACATACGAATCCGGATCCACCGCACTCACATAACCCACGAATTGTCCATTCGGGCTATTCTCCGGTATGCTGTTGCTCGTCAACGTGATATTCGTCGGAGCTTGATTCGCCGGCGGGGTATAACTCACGCTGATCGTGAACGTCTCTTGATAGCTCATCCCTCCTTGATCTTGTACCATCACCGTCACATCATACGTCGGGTGAAGATCGTACAAGAACAACTCCGTGTTCGTGATCCGTAATTGATTCCCACTGATCTGGAATTTCCCACCCGCATTGTTCACCAAGATGTAATTGAAGGTCGCTCCCGCATCCGGATCACTTGCCGATAAATTTCCAACCAACGCACCTGCACTCGCCGGCAAACTCACACTCGCATTATCCAACACAATATCCGTCGGCGCTTCATTCCGATTGGTCACATGGATAGTGAATGTGGCATCGTGGTATAAGCCACCGTTATCGATGGCTCGAACGGTAACACTGTGGGAGGTGGCGGTCTCGAAGTCGATGAGTGAGGGGTTCCCAACAACCAGAGACGACCCACTAATGGCGAATCTTCCACCGGCATCGTCCGTGAGAACGTAAGTGATTGGTCCACCATCTTCATCGTAGGTGACGAGCGTTCCAATATAGGCCCCAGCAGGGCTACCTTCTTGAACCGTATCCCCTACTAGGCCTGTGTTGGTAGGAGGTTCATTCACATTGAGAACATTAATCAAGAATCCCCGCTCGGTATACGCTCCGAGTGCATCCACAGCACGAACGGAGATATAAAAATTCTGTTGCCCCTCGAAATTCAAATTCGCACCCGCAGCGACTTCAAGCCGATCACCATTAATCTGAAATCGATTTCCTGGATTGGTTGTTAGCACATAAGTTGTGGTATCGCCGGCATCGGGATCGACACTCGAGAGAAGACCGACCAAGGTCCCTGCCGCACTGTTTTCATTCACACTCGTATTGGAAAGTGCTAAGTTCGTGGGGGGTTCATTCACATTCGTGATCGACAAATTGAAGTTGTTCTCAACAAATTGGCCATTCGAGGCTTGAGCACGAACACGAATGCTTTGTGAGGTTGTCGTCTCGAAGTCGAACATTTGGGCGGTTCGGAGTTGATCGCCCGCAATGAAGAAGTTGTTGTTGTTCGTGTCGCCTGCCCCGCTCACTAATTGATACGAAGTGTAACCAATACCGAGCGGAATGGTGCTGTTAAAATTTCCAACGAGATAACCAACATAATGGTTTTCTGCGATTGTGGTACCCGTTAAGGAAAGACTGGCAGGGAGCGCCCGTTCCTCGAAGTGTTCGAGGCGCAGTTGCGTTGTCATTTTTGTGCTGCTCTGTTTTTTGAACCAAAGAGAGGACATAGGAAGGTCTCGGCAATTGTGAACGTTCGCCTTTCAGAGTGATCGGCATTGATACTCTAAAAGGAGTTTGATTTATAGTAACTTACCTATGTTTCGTATCTTCTGAAGTGAGTTAATGGCCTGATTCTGAAAGAACCGCACAAATGTTGGAAATATAATCCCATGCTATCAATCGTATCGGCTAGGAGAGTTGAAACAGATAACACAAAGGTAACGATCTTTTATAATAATCGCAGTCCTACCGGTTTACGGATCAACAAAACCAAGTTTAATAAGTTAATGATTCATCTTTCTTGTTTTGAAATTTTGAGAAGAGATTGTTTGAATGTCCTACGCTATTGAATGCAGATCGCTCGTTAAGACCTATGCGGGGAACCCGCCGGTAGAAGCCGTTCGCGGTTTGGAACTCGCGGTTCATACGGGGGAATGCTTCGGCCTGCTTGGCCCCAATGGAGCGGGCAAAACCACGACGTTGGAGATGATCGAGGGGCTTCTGGAGGTTACCTCCGGCGAGATTGAAATTCTTGGGAAACGCTGGACAGATTCCCCTCAGGAGATTCGCGAGCAGATTGGTATTTCCCTCCAAGAG
>CAZFDX010000395.1:0-3957 GCA_964518325.1 uncultured Alcaligenaceae bacterium
AGTAACCGGAGATTGCCAACCGAGGGGGAATGGACTATACACCGGTTGTTACGGGAGAGAACCTCATCGTCCCTATGGATAACGCAGGCGATTCTTTCCTAGCAGCGTTGAATACCAAAAATAGACGTAATCTCTGGAAAATGGATAGGCACCCCGAAATCAATTGTGTCACCCCCACGAACCGAGAAGCTCAGGGCAAAACCGAAATCGTTTTCCTTGGCAAAACCGGAGCCTATGCCTACTCGGCCGATGATGGAAAAGTGATTTGGTCGGTCAAAGGGGAAGCCGGTGCAATTGCCTCACCGCTTGTGTTTGGTAACGAAGTGCTGCTCCCCTTCCGGAACGATATTGTTTGCGTGAAACCTGCGAATGGCGAAGCGCCAGAAGTGTGGAAAAGTGCCAAACTCGTTTCCTCCGCAGCGACCCCTTTGCTTTACGAAGGAAAACTCTATTCCATCTCGCGGGCGGGGCTTTTAGTTTGTGCCGATCCTAAAACCGGTAAAGAAATTTGGTCCGAACGCCTGAAGCGAGGCACCTATTGGGCCTCTCCTGTGGCGGCGGATGGAAAAATTTTCGCTTTCAACGATGAGGGGACCTGCACCATTATTGCCGCCGGTGGCGAAAAAGCCGAGATTATCAGCACGAACGATATTGGAAGCGAATTGATGGGAACCCCCGCAATTGCCAACGGATCAATCATTCTTCGTACCGTCAACGGGATTTACTGCATCGCGAAACGATAAAATTCTCTCACACCTTTTTTCCTTTCCCGTAATCGAAATTGCTCGCATCGCCGCGTTATCAAAATTCCTAGAATCTCAACGGTATCTGAATTGGTAGAATCACAGAGGTACCCGATTCTGAATAATCTCACAGCAGTTTGAACATGAAAAACCTCTTCCCAATCTTTTTCCCGATCTTTTGGCTATTGGGACTGATGCCTGCATTGGCCTTCCCTGCCGAGACCCCGAAATTCAATGTGGTGTTTATCCTCGCCGATGATCTCGGTGCGGTCGATTTAGGTTGTTATGGGAGCCAGTACCATAAGACCCCTCAGTTGGATCAATTTGCAACCACAGCCATGAAGTTCACTCAAGCCTATGCGGCATGTCCGGTTTGTTCTCCCACACGGGCGGCCTTTTTGACCGGAAAATATCCTGCCCGATTCAACCTCACCGATTGGCTTCCGGGGCGGGGGAATCGACCCGATCAGCGCTTGCAATGTCCGCAGATTGTTCAAGAATTACCCGCCAGTGAAATCACCTTGGCCCAGCTTTTTAAGAAGGCCGGATACAAAACCGCTCACATTGGTAAGTGGCATTTAGGGGGCAAAGGAGCCTTGCCAGAAGATCGGGGCTTCGATGTCAACATTGCCGGTTGCGAGGCAGGAACCCCCTATAGTTATTTTGCCCCCTATCAGAATAAAAATGGCCGAATTTTACCAGCCTTAGAAAAAGCCCCCGAAGGAGAATATCTGACCGATAGGCTCGCAGAAGAGGCCGTGAAATTTATTACCCAAAATCGGGCCGAACCATTTTTTCTCTATTTGCCGCATTATGCTCCCCATACTCCACTCCGTGCCAAGCCCGAGCTTCTCGCGAAATATAAGCCTCGAAATCTCGGTCAGCAGGGGAACCCCAACTATGCTGCCATGGTGGAAAGTCTCGATGAAGCGGTTGGGAAGGTTCTTAAAGCCTTGGACGATAACAAACTCGCGGAAAAGACAATCGTTGTTTTCACGTCCGACAATGGGGGGTTAGCCACACTCGAAGGGCAAACGGCTCCTGCCACCATCAATACCCCATTTCGGGAAGGGAAAGGGCACCTCTATGAAGGGGGCATTCGTGTGCCCTTGTTGATCCGCTGGCCTCAAGTGACCAAAGCGAATTCGACCTGCGCGATTCCGGTTTCGACGATCGACTTTTTGCCAACCTTTGTAGCGGGGTGTCGGCTGGAATCGTCCGTTCAGGCCGATGGGGTCAACCTGTTACCCGCCTTGAAAGGGGAAGAACTCAAACGAGATGCGTTATATTGGCATTATCCACATTACAGCAATCAAACAGGTAACCCCGGATCGGCCATACGCGAAGGAGATTGGAAATTGATCGAATTTGCAGAGACGGGGCGAAAAGAATTATTCCATCTCAAAACCGATGTGAGTGAATCCCGAAATCGCAGTGCCGACGAGCCGGAAAAAGTGAAAGCTCTTTCTGCCAAACTCAAGGCTTGGAAAGAATCGGTTGGTGCGAAGGAGATGACGCCGAACCCCGATTATGTCCCGAATCCTCAGAATAAAGAAGGAAACATTGTGCTGCACTCTCGCACGGCATTGATTGAGGGGATTCAACTTCGATATGAACCTTTGCCCCATAAAAACACCTTGGGCTTTTGGACCCGCGTAGAAGATACGGCCAGCTTTGAGTTTACCGTAACCTCCCCCGGTAAATTCACAGTCGAAATTCTGCAAGGTTGCGGCAAAGGGTCTGGCGGTGCCGAAGTGGATTTGATCGTCGGAGAGCAAAAAATCACTTTCACCGTACAGGATACGGGGGGATTTCAAAATTTCGTGGCACGGGAAATCGGTCAAATCACTTTGGATAAAGCGGGACGATACTTGTTGAAATTGGTTCCCAAGAAGAAGCCGGGGGTCGCCGTGATGGACCTTCGCAGCATTACCCTCAAAGCCGTGAAGTAATCCTTATCCCGAAACCATGAAGCCGTGATATCACCGGCACTGCCACAATCGCGACATAACCCCGATTATTCAGCCGTGACATAGCCCCGCTTGCCACAGCCGTGAACTAACCCCGATTCCTATGCCAGCATTCGATCCACGTTACCTTGAAGGGATACGTCTATTTAATGAAGGGGAGTTTTTTGAAGCTCATGAAGCATGGGAGGAATTATGGCATGATTGTCACGGACCGGAAAGAAGATTCGTCCAAGGTTTGATTCATGCGACCGTCTGCGTCTATCATGCTAGTAGGGGAAATCTCCGAGGTGCTTTACGATTGTTTCATTCTGGTCAGAAATATATGCTTAGCTATCCCGATCCATTTTGGGGACTAGAGATTGCTCGCTTCTGGCAGAGTTTAACACTCTATTTAGATGAGACCTTCACCACCGGCAAAATACCCACCGGCCCACGACCGATGATCGTATTAGTTGCTGACGGTCTATAAAACACATGTTTGAAGAATTAATCTCCTTTGACGATATCCCACGATTGGTGAGGGTTTTTCCTCTCCCCAATTTGGTATTTTTTCCCAGTGCTGTACAACCTCTCCATATTTTTGAACCACGTTACCGCGAGATGACAGCCGATGCTTTAGCTTCGGATCGTTTAATTGCCTTGGTGATGCTCAAAGGAGATTGGGAAAATGATTACCACAAACGCCCTCAGGTCGAAGAGTATGCGTGCTTGGGGCAAATTATTGGCGATCAGAAACTTCCCGATGGACGATATAACCTCCTGTTACGCGGGGTGGCTCGGATTCATCTTGATGAGGAATTGATTCTACCCGGAAAAAGCTACCGGACCTTTGCCATTACCCCGATTGCAGATGAACTGGGAGGAACGATCGAACAACTCATGGAAAATCGCCGGCAATTAAACCAGCTTTTCATACCCCGCCTCGGCGAGGAATCGAATCGTCAACAGGTGCAGAACCTCTTTGATAGCGAAACCCCCTTGGGCGACCTGTGCGACATACTCACGTTTGCAACCAGTATCCCTTTGAAATTCAAACAAAAATTGTTGGAAACCTTTTCTGTGTACCAACGAAGCCAAATGCTGATTGATTATCTTCAGCAGAAGCTCAGTCAGGCACCTCCCCCCCCCCAACCCGAGAGGAGACCTTATCCCCCGAAATTTAGCGATAATTAACTCGGAAAGAACGTCGAGACCGAGACCAAGACCGAGACCAAGACCGAGATTCACCGGCACCAGAGAAGAAT
>CAZFDX010000396.1:0-2696 GCA_964518325.1 uncultured Alcaligenaceae bacterium
CCTTTTGAACATCGGTCGTTGCCAAGATGAATTTCACATGGGGAGGGGGTTCTTCTAATGTTTTCAGCAAGGCATTAAAGGCCTCGCGGGTGAACATGTGAACTTCGTCGATGATGTAAATTTTGTAGCGGCTGCGAGTTGGTCTTGTGGCTACCCCTTCACGCAAAGCGCGGGCATCATCGATACCCCGATTGCTGGCCCCGTCGATTTCAAGAACATCAAGGTCCTGCCCTGCCATGATACTCAAGCAAATATCACAACGATCACACGGGGTCGGAGTTGGTCCCGTCACACAATTCAAACATTTCGCGATGATGCGAGCCGTACTGGTTTTTCCCACTCCCCGAGGGCCTGTGAATAAATAAGCATGTGCCACCCGATCCGACTTGATGGCATTGGTGATCGCCTTGGCCACCGTTTCTTGACCCACCAGATCGGCAAATTGTTGGGGCCGGTATCGCCGAGCGACAACGGTATATTCTTGTTCCAAGCTCTTAGAATTTGTTGCAACGGGACCCGTCCCTGTATTGGTTTTTGATTCAGTCGAAGGGGGGGCATTCACCGCGTTGGTTTTGGTCTCAGCAGGAGCAGGGCCACTCACAATGTCGTTTGGATCAGTGGGAGCGGAGTCACTCTTCGCACGTCGTGGCATAATAGCTCGTCACCCTTATTTGAGGAACCAATGGTGGGGCAGTTGTGATTAAGGTTTATTTTGGATACTCGGGGAAGGGGTTGCCATGTGAGTCGGAAGAATCTTGGCTTTTTGAATAACCACCGGATGAGAGGGCATCTCGCCTGTGGGGTCCAAAGCCAACGGCAGCATCGGTTGACGACTAATTTTATGAACCACATCCATCCCTTTGGTGACTTTACCAATCACGGAAAAGGCCCCATCCATCGGGGGGCTATCGGCCAACACGATGTAGAAGCGCACCCCAGCAGAATCGGGATGAGTATCTCGTAACAGGCCGACCGTACCCACTTCGTGTTTGATGTTTTTATTGAACTCGTTCTTCACGAAATAGCCCAAGTGACCAATGCCCACTTCACCGGTCCCAACGGGGCAGCCTGCTTGAATAAATTCGATCGATTCCTCTTTGCCGTCCATCATGTTTTTTTGTCGAACCACGCGATCAAAGCGAAGCCCATCATAATACGATGCTTGCACTAACGAAAGAAAGTTCCGCACATGGTTGGCGGCCCATTCCGGATTCAACGTAATCTGGAAATTCCCAAGAGCAGTCTCCATCTCAACGATGGGGGTCAAAGGATTCCCTTCGGTATCGGTCAGTGGGAAGCTACTCCAAAGTTCTTCCACTTTCAGGCGGATTTTGGCCGTCGATTTGTTGCTGATGGTGAAATCGACGGGCACTGTTTGTCCTTCAAGCTGATGACGTATCGTGGCTTGATCGAAGGTCGAGAGATATTTCTGGGTCGGTCGTTCGGTGCTGGAGTGGGCAGGATTTTCGGCCGCTTCTTGGGCGGGGGTTCGGCCGCAACCGGTAAACGTAGTGGCAATGGCAAGGCCCGTCACAACGCCCATGCCCGCAGCAATCCATTTCAAAGTCGTTTGAGTCATATTGAGAATATCCCTTGGTTGGCTCAAGTCAAACTGGACGAAAGAGGCGATACCACACATCGGCAGAATCGGTCAAGCGGAACGCTTCACCCCACAGGGCAGGAAATTTGGGAGAAATAGAGCAAACAGGGGTACTTGGGTGAGATGGATCCATGTTTATATGCTCTCGATCAAAAGAGCCAATTCGGGATTCGGGAACGGGCTTGGTGTGTGTCCGAGTGTCGAGGTGTCGGGGTGCAAGAGTGCCTGAGTGTTCGAGAGGGATTAGTGAGTGATGAGCAAATAAGATGAGGGGCGATTTGACATCTCACAAACTGCACTAGCGGCCGGGGAAGCGAACTTGCAGGAAGCCGGTGGCGGCGTACAGTTTATACTCCGTCGAGACAAACGCTCGGGCTTCCATACCAAAGGTCAACCACGAGTTCACATCGTAATTCGCCAAGAAGCGGAAGTCGTGGTAGGTAATCAGGTTCGTATCGGACGAAATACCGTACTGCAGCGAGTAATAACACTGATTACTATGGACGAAGTAATCTCGACTTAACCAATGCCACCATTCCACGCGAACTTCACCGATTGCAAAGTTCTTGGGAGCGAAGTACGGGTGAATGGCTCCAAAGAGGTTGTCGGGGTCCAGCGGGACAGTCGGGAAGATGGTCTCTTCACGGTAATCCCAGTAGTTGAGCCGTTGAGCCAATTTCAACATCTTCGGCGGCAAGGTCAAAGCCACTTCGTTGTAGAGGAAGCCTTGGTGCATATCGTTGTTATCGCTGTAGTGAGCATAGGTGTAGCGTCCCCCGAAGGCCCATGTTCGCGAGGCCTTGAAGTCTAACCCTGCGTAGGCCCCGTAGCGGTAAATATCTTGTCGGAGCGATTCGCCGCACTCAAGGACGTTTTCGAGGAAGACCCCTGCATGCGAGCGGACAAAGTCGCTATGGTCGTACCAATATCCGGCATCGAAGGTGGGTCGAGTGCTAATACGGGCTTCGTACTGTTCGACATTCACTTGACCCCAAGTCATGAGCCGACCGTCGTCACCCCAGCGTTTTTGGATGCGAGCAAACGGGATGTTCCCCCAAATAGCGCTATCACACAGAGGGCGAAGATTGATTCGCGA
>CAZFDX010000397.1:0-4911 GCA_964518325.1 uncultured Alcaligenaceae bacterium
CTGGGGGGGGGGAGAACAGGGACCGGAACGGGAGTCAAAGAGCGGAAACCCGTATTATCCACGGCGGCAATCACTCGATGATTTTTGATCCGCACATAGTAGACCATGCCCCGTCCTACGGGAAGTTTCCCAAGCAGTGCCATGGTTTCATTCGATGAGGCTTCGGGAACCTGTCGATTCTTTTTCGCAAAATACCACGAGGCCAAGGCCCCTACTCCGACGATCAGCAACGTCCCCAGAAAAAGTTTCCCGAACAGGGCCGATAGGGTCTGAGGCGTTTGTTCTGCCGCAACCGCATTCTCGGCAGGACGTGCAGGCTCAGTCAAAAACAATTGGGGTAAAGCGGACCCGAGCAAAATGACCATCAGGCCCAAGCCGCATAGAAGGAGGAACTTTTTATTCAGAGGTTGACCCGTTCGGGGTGCGAATCCTTTCGGCATGTGAATTACCAGATCGAAGATGTAGTAAGAGAAAAGTTAGTTACTCGGTCGGCGTATTTGTTACTCGGCGTATTCGTTGCCCAGCGAGTTTGTCACTCGGGGTATTTGTCACTCGGGGAGTTAGTTACTTGGAGTCGTTGTCGTTGAGGTAGCTGGCCTTCTCAGGGTTTTCATTTTTTCGAGAAGTTGAGCCGCCAAGGTCGCATCGGTCATGGCCGCCAAAACTTGGGCCGCTTGGCGATCCTTCATTTGCGAGAGGATTTTCACCGCAGTTTCAATCTTGCCACTGTCGGCCATGCTCTTCAAAATCGTGGCGGCACTATCGGCAGCCATGCTATCAAACTGGCTGGCCATTTTGAGAATGTTCTTGGCCTCTTCTTTTTCGATCTCGGCGCGACCTTTGGTTAATTCGATATTCCCTTTGGCCAAAGCGGCTTGTTGTTCCGCAATTTCCGAGGCTTTTTTCTCAAGTTCGGTTGCTTTGGCGGTCAAGAATTTCAACTCGTTACTCAACTCCCGACGGAGCTTCTCCATTTGGTCCCGTTCCGCCCGAATGTCGAGGAGGACAATTTCAAGTTGTTTCTGTTTGGCTTCCAGACGGGCCTCGCGGACTTTCAGGGCATCTTGCTGTTCCTTCAATTGGGCAGCCAATTTAGTGGCTTCATCGGGATTCGTGGCTGGATTAGGTCGCACGATCGGCCGACCATCATCGGGAGTTTCATCAACACTCTTTTTCGGTTTATCTTTCTCTTTGGCCTCTTTCTTCGGCTCTTCGGTCGCTTTGGGAGAATTCAACCAAATCGATAATCCTGCCGAGAGCGAGAATAAGATCACGGCAACCGCACCGAGAATAATGATATTTTTCACGTTCCCAACTCCCCTTGATTAACAACCCGTCGGATGGCAAACTCATTCAGATTCGTTTGGTCAATCTTACTTTGTTCAAGATCGAAGGCTTTCTTCTGTTCTTGACGTAAGGTATTCAGAGCTTCGGCTTCGGCAGCGAGTTTGGCCCGTTTCCGTTTGGCTTCTTCAAAAGCCTGACGAAACCGTTCCACATCTTGTTCTGCTTGTTCTATCATCTCTCGGGTTCGTCGAGCCACTTCGTAATTCATAACCCATTGACCCGGAGTCGTAGGGACTCCGACCCAAGAACGTAATGAACCTACAAGTCGCTCGGCTTGCCGTTTCAAGTCTGAGAGACGAGCCTCTGCTAATTGTAACGCCACTTTCGCTTTCATCTCCACCGAGATTGCCAAACGCTCTTGCCGTTCCCGAGCATTGAGCACCGCTTGCAGAGGAAATTGAAAACGAGCCACAGAATCTTTACTCCTTCGAGTCGGGGGTTATGCCGGACCGAGTTAAACCTGTCAAGAGGGAAAATCTATTCCTAATAGTTAAAGCCACCTGTACGAATCTCTCCATGCGAATCCGCGTCTGTGAATCACCTGTGCGAAACATGGGTTGAAGCGATCCCCCATCCTTACTCAAACAAACTCCCCCCCCCTAATAAACAATCTCGATTTCGTGAGTGAATCTAGAGGGGATACTTGGAGCGGGCCTCATCTTGCGTCAGGATGCTAGATGTTAGTAGGGCCATGCATTGGTGATCGCAAACATTTCGTTCCGACAGTCGGCGTAGTTGGTTCGTTCACCCGGTTTTTGTTTCAAGAAATTCTCGATTCGCGGTTTGAGTTCTAAGGCTCGATCGGTCATGAGATCGACCCCTTTGGTGTAAAGCCCGAAGCGAACCATTTCTTCGGCGTCTTTGAGTGTCGCGAGAATGTGTTTGAGTTTTCGAGCCGCAATCAGATGCGCCTCGTCCACAATGTCCGATTGAACGCGGCTGATGCTAGCCAGTGGATTAATCGCGGGGTAAAAACCGCGATCGGCCATTTTGCGATCGAGCACAATATGCCCATCGACAAACCCTCGAACGGCATCGGCAATGGGTTCATCCATATCGCCCCCATCCACCAAAACCGTTAGCAAGGCCGTGATCGAACCTACGGGACCATTGCCGAGTCGTTCGACCGTCGTGGCCAACATCTGCAAGCAAGAGGCGGTGTAACCTTTGGTGGTCGGAACCTCGCCACGCATTTGGCCAATATCGCGTTGGGCCATGGCCAAGCGCGTGAGGCTATCGATCATAAATAGGACGTTTTTCCCTTGATCTCTATAGTGTTCGGCGATTGCAATCGCAGCCAAGGCGGCTCGGATTCGCATCAACGGGGTTTCGTCGCAGGTCGCCAGTACCATGATGGAGCGGCTCATGCCATCGGGACCGAGATTCCTCTTCAAGAAGGGGAGAGCTTCTCGCCCGCGCTCACCGATTAAAGCAATCACGTTAATATCAGCCGAGGTCCCCTTCGCGATCTCACCCAACAAGGTGGATTTGCCGACGCCCGAACCGGCAAAGATACCGATCCGTTGACCCACACCACAAGTTAACAGCGAATCGATAGAGCGTTGCCCCGTCAAAAAGGGTTGCTCGACTTCTCGTCGGGAAAGGGCCTTGGGCGCTTTATTATGAATGGGCTTTTGAGTACAACCTCGAATCACGGGACCATCATCTACGGGGCGGCCTAATCCATCGACGGTACGGCCTAGGAGGGCATCTCCCACAGGGAAGGTCAGGCCATTTCCCTTGCGAACAACCGTTTGGCCGGGTCGCAAGTTGGTGGCAGCATCGTAGGGAACAAGGAACGATTTATCGTGATCGAAACCAATCACTTCAGCCAAGACGTTTTGCCCTGTGCCGGTAATGATTTCGCAATGATCGCCGATGGACACATGGCTCAACCGGCAGGTCAGCACATCTCGGCAGCTTAGCAATTTGCCCGTTACGCGATAGTGAGGAGTGGTACGAAGGCTACTGGTCAAAGAGGGCAAATCAAGTCCGAGCATGGAGTTTCTCCAAGAGGTCTTCACGCATGAGAGCAATACGCTCGCTGATTTCGGAAGCAAGCTCGCCGCCCGATCGGCCTTGTACCTTGCAATCCCCCCGCGCGATGGCCTCGGTCGGGATCAAGGTCGGCGGATTTTCCAGATCGGGAAACAAAGGTTGGTCGCCGAGCCGTTGTTGCATGGCACGCAGGTCGGCGGGATTGAGATAGATCGTTGCTGGGGATTCTTCCCCTAATTCATCCACAATCGTGCGAATGGTTTGTTCCACTTGAAATTCGTTGGCTTGCACTTCGCGATAGAGCAATTCCGTTGCCAATGCGGTCGCTAATTCCACCGAGGCAATCTGCCATTGGTGCAATCGCTCCTCAGCCGCCAGACGCATTTGCTTCAGCTCGTGGGTCACTTTGCCGAGTAGTGACTCTAAGAATTGGCGATCTTCCGTTTGCCGCTTGACCAACTCGGGATCAATCTTGGGAGTGGAAGGCGAAACGGGGGGAGTCGGCGTCGGCACAGAAGCCGAGGTTGCGGTCGAGGAAGAGAGTGAAGCCGAACTTGAAGTTGAAGCTGAAGCTGTAGTCGAGGTCGCAGTTGAAGCCGAGGCCAAATGGCTGGGTTTGTTCGAGGTCGAACGACGTGAGGTTCCGCTCCCACTTTTCAACGGGGGTAACGTTTCCGATTCCGACATCAAACAGGCTTGTTTGAGTGTGGCATGGAGTCGAATTGTGTGTTCCGATGTTCTCACGGTTCGTCCTTGTTAACCGAAAGGACCGTTTAGGGGGTGTCACAAAACCCGTTTGGACACTATTTTCCTAGAATCGATCCTTCCACCCTCCTTGATGGAAATATCAGGTTCTGCCGACTCCTTTATGATCGGTGAAATTATTTTCACTCGGAGTCGAAATCACGGTTCGTTGTTGTGATAACCGGATAAAATTATGCTCCAACGCGAATCGGCACATTTTGCCTCGGCGGTGTGATCGTTTCCACCGGAGCTTTCACTCTATTCAGAGTTTTCACTCAGCTGGTGCTTGATAACCAACCTCTTAGGTCTGCTCACAGTCCCTTGGATTTTTAGTCTGGGGCGATCTTTTCTTTGTGAGAGAGCTACCCCCACTCAGAGCCGATTCCTCCCACTGTTGCTTGGGTTGAAACGTCTTTCTTTCGGTTGACTCTTACAATTCGATGGAGATTTTTCCTTCGTCTTCGAGTTTTCGCAAGGTCAGCACCACAATCTTTCGAGCTTCGGCAATTTTGCTAGCGGGTACACTTCCCAAAAGGCTGATTTCCTCTGCCAAGGTGGCCTGTGCCCTCGAAGACATATTTTTGCGAACCTTGGCTTGCAACTCTTCGGAGGTCCCCGCTAAGGCCGTCGCTAACGTCGGCACATCCAGTTCGATCAGCACCGATTGCAGGCTCCGATCATCCACCCGCAACATATCGTCGATGGTGTAGAGCATCTCCTTGGCTTTTTCGCTGAGCTGCGGATCGGATTGTTCTAAAGCCGAAAAGACATTCCCCCGTTCCGAGCGAGGTAAGGCCCGTAGCATTTTGACCAAGATATTCA
>CAZFDX010000398.1:0-8467 GCA_964518325.1 uncultured Alcaligenaceae bacterium
GGTCGTTCTTCCGTTGAATCCGTTGGAGTGGATGTTCTCAACGGGGTTACTCATGATGCCGAGGACAGGACTTGAACCTGCATGGGGTTGCCCCCACTAGCTCCTGAGGCTAGCGCGTCTGCCAATTCCGCCACCTCGGCATGAATCGATATTAATAACAGATTCCCATCTCTTGGCAAGGGTTCACTCGATTCATTTTCTTCTTCGGAAAAAGAAAAAAAGAAAAAGGCACGGTTCACAGAAAGAATGTTCTGCTTCAGGTCGGCCTTAAAGGTCAATCAACGGAACGAGATGAAACAAAATCGATCTCATCGTATTTGTTTGGTTCCATTGCAATACCATCTTCAACCCAATCCTTGCTAGTCTCGTGACAAGATCAGGGTGCCTGTGGAAGCCGCCTAGATCATCCCAAAATGAATGGCCTGAAATGATGAAGACTTCTGTTGCCCGTTTTCCCAAATTGAGATTCAAGAAACCTGACTGCGGTCGTAAGATTTTGGTTTCCTGATGGCTCTGAATACGATTGAGTTCATCCAATCTTCTTTCTTCCTATTTCGAGGGCGAAAACGGATGAGCTGCTTCGATTCCTGTTGTAACTGGCTCGATAATTTGTAAAGAAATGGATTGTCTAGGTATTCCTTCCTGTTGTGAAATTTTCTAGGAACCCAAGGATGACCAAACTCCTACAAATCACTAATCCCACCGAAGGCCCCCTGTCTCCTGAAGAATTGTCGCGGATCGATGCCTACTGGCGAGCGACGAATTATCTTTCCGTTGGGCAAATTTACCTGTACGACAATCCTTTGCTTCGCGAACCGTTACGCAAAGAACACGTCAAACCTCGATTGTTGGGGCATTGGGGAACTTGTCCCGGATTAAATCTCGTTTACGTTCATCTCAATCGGGTGATCGTCCGCGATGATTTGAACGTCCTGTACATCTGCGGTCCGGGGCATGGTGGTCCTGCGATTGTCGCGAACGTGTATCTCGAAGGAACTTATTCGGAGTATTATCCCGATGTCTCTCAGAATGTAGAGGGACTGCGACGATTATTCAAACAGTTCAGCTTTCCGGGGGGGATTCCCTCGCATGTGGCCCCAGAGACTCCGGGAAGTATTCACGAGGGGGGGGAACTCGGGTATGCTCTCAGCCATGCCTTTGGGGCTGCGTTTGATAACCCCGATTTGATCGTTGCCTGTGTGGTCGGTGATGGCGAAGCGGAAACGGGACCGTTGGCCACTAGTTGGCACTCGAACAAATTTTTGAATCCCGCGACCGATGGGGCCGTTCTGCCGATCCTTCATTTGAATGGATATAAAATTGCCAATCCGTGTATTCTGGCGCGGATTCCGCATCATGAACTCGAAGCGCTTTTCCGAGGCTATGGTTATCATCCGATTTTTGTTGAAGGTTCCGACCCGTTGTTGGTTCATCAAAAAATGGCCCAAGCAATGGATTGGTGTATGGCAGAAATTCGGCACATACAACAACAAGCCCGAACCCAAGGCGTAACGACCCGTCCCGTTTGGCCGATGATTATACTTCGTACCCCCAAGGGTTGGACTTGCCCCAGTGAAATTGATGGTAAGCGTTGTGAAGATTATTGGCGGAGCCATCAGGTTCCGATGGGGGAAATGCATGAAAGACCCGATCATATTACGATCCTCGAAACGTGGATGAAAAGTTACAAGCCCGAAGAACTTTTCGATGAATCGGGGAAATTGAAGCCCGAGCTGGCAGCGTTAGCTCCCAAAGGGCACCGTCGTATGGGGGCCAATCTCCATGCGAATGGGGGGCAACTTTTACGCGATCTGCGTTTGCCGGAGTTTCGTTCCTATGCGGTCCCCGTGACCACACCAGGCCAAATTCAAGTGGAAGCCACTCGTGTCAGGGGGCAGTATCTTCGGGATGTGATGCGCCTGAACCTCGAACACCGGAACTTTCGCTTATTCAGCCCCGATGAAAATAACTCGAACCGTTGGCAAGATGTCCTCTCGGTGACGAATCGAACGTGGCTTGAAGCCACTCATCCCCATGACGATCGCCTCGCGGCGGATGGTCGGGTCATGGAGATGCTTTCAGAGCATCAGTGCCAAGGCTGGTTGGAAGGATATTTGCTGACCGGTCGCCATGGCTTTTTCTCGTGCTATGAAGCCTTTATTCACATTGTCGATAGTATGTTTAATCAACATGCGAAATGGCTAAAAGTTTGTAATCCTATCCCTTGGCGTCGCCCGATTGCTTCGTTGAATTATTTGCTCAGTTCCCACGTTTGGCGACAGGATCATAATGGATTCAGTCATCAGGACCCCGGCTTTATCGATCATGTGGTAAACAAAAAAGCCGAAATTATTCGGATTTATCTCCCGCCTGATGCCAATTGCCTTTTGTGCGTCACGGAACATTGTCTGCGGAGCCGCAATTATGTGAATGTGATTGTGGCAGGTAAACAAAATGCCCCACAATGGCTGTCGATGAGCGAGGCAGAAAAACACTGCGCTGCAGGGATCAGTATTTGGGATTGGGCTTCTAACGACCAAGGAAGTGAGCCTGATGTCGTCTTGGCTTGCTGTGGCGATGTCCCCACTTTGGAAACCTTGGCCGCTGTCGATCTGATTCGCACTCATTTACCGTCTGTCAAGGTTCGTGTCATCAATGTGGTGAACCTCATGAAGTTGCAACCCCCGCGCGAACATCCTCATGGCTTATCCGATACCGATTTCGATAATTTATTCACCACGGATAAACCCATTATCTTCGCCTTTCACGGTTATCCTTGGTTGATTCACCGTTTGACCTACAAGCGAACGAATCACAAAAATCTTCACGTTCGCGGCTACAAAGAGGAGGGGACCACCACCACACCGTTCGATATGTGTGTTCTCAACGATATTGATCGGTATCATTTGGTAGGGGATGTGATTGATCGCGTACCGGGGTTGGGTACCAAAGCCGCTTCCTTCAAACAATACCTGCGAAATAAAAAGTTTGAACACAAACGCTACATCGCTGAGCATGGTGAGGATATGCCCGAAATTCGTGATTGGGTTTGGCCCGCAGAACGAATGAAAGCAACCCGAAACGGGAAACCCTAGGAAAAAACGAATCAAAGTATTTCACAAAGGTTAACCCTGAGAAAAAAACGAGTGAATTCAACCCGAAATGGGAAACTCGGAGGAAATCATGTCGGAATCTGCCCCCCCCCTCATTTTGACCCTGAACGTCGGATCGGCCACTCTTAAGTTTGCCGTGTATCGTGCGGGTGTTACCTGTCAACGAGTTTTGTCTGGGCATTTTGATCGGATTGGGCACGCACAAGGTGGGTTCCGCATTTCCCGCGAGGATGCGACCCTAAGGGAAGAAACCCCGATCCACGTTGCGGATTTTCGTGCGGCCTTGAAACATCTGCTGGAACGATTGCCGACGGCCCTGAATCGTGAACCTTTAGCTGCAATCGGTCATCGCGTGGTTCACGGGGGCAAGGATTTTCACGCAGCAACTCGGATCACTCCCGAGGTGGTGGCGAAGCTCACGGGTTTGCAATCGCTGGCACCGAATCATTTACCTTCGGCACGAGAGGTCATTCAAGCAGCATTCGAACTTTTTCCACACCTGCCACAGGTTGCTTGTTTCGATACTTCCTTCCATGCGAACATGCCCCCCGTGGCACGACGATATGCCTTGCCTCGAATCTGGCACGATTCGGGGATTCAACGCTATGGCTTTCATGGCTTATCGTACCAATTTATTGTGGAAGAATTAGCTCGCCTCGATCCCACCACACGAAACCAGCGGATCATCATTGCCCATCTCGGACATGGTGCCAGTTTGTGTGCCGTGCTGCATGGGCAATCGGTCGATACCACAATGGGCTTCACCCCACTGAGCGGCTTAGTGATGGGCACGCGCTGTGGTGATATTGATGCGGAAATCCCCCTTTATTTGACCAGCGAGAAGGGAATGCCACCTTCGGAAGTTCGGGAATTGCTGAATCGTCAATCGGGCTTGTTGGGCATGTCGGAAATAAGTTCCGATGTGCGCGATTTGCTAGCGGTTGAACAGACCCATCCCCAAGCCGCCGAAGCGTTGGAAGTATTCTGTTACTCGATCCGAAAAGGGATTGCCGCTCTGACCGCTGCCACACAGGGCCTAGATACTTTGGTCTTCACGGCAGGAATTGGAACTCATTCGGCTATCATTCGCGAGCGGGTGGTGCAGGGCTTGACCTATCTGGGGATTCAGCTCGATCCGGTTGCGAACGCAAGTCATGCTGCGATCATCTCCACCCCGAATTCAGCGGTCACCGTTCGAGTGATGCCTACCAATGAAGAACTTGCCATGGCCCGACAGCTGAGCCAGTTGCTTCAGTTAGGGTAATCATTCCTTCGATGGAACGAGGTGAAAAAATATGTGAATGAATAAGATGGGAGGGAACGAATGCAATTCAACAATCTAAAAAAATATATGAACGAGAAGCGACAAGTTGAAAAAATGTGTCAATGAAATCAACGGCGTGAAAAAATGTGTGAATGAGATTCAACGGCGTGAAAAAATGTGTGAATGAGAAGAGGTTGATTTGAGATGAGACGAAGGATTCCTGATCTTAGGAGGATCGTTTCACTTCGCTGAGTAATTTACTCAATTCACCGTTGAGATTTTCTTTTGTGCCCGGATCGTTCTTCAATTCTTGAGATAGTCTCTTGAAGATGTTGACATACTCCTTGTAATTAGCAATAAGAAAATCGACGCGAGTTCGCATTTCGGAATTGACGGTGTATTGAATCTTCCAATGCTCTTTTTCACCCTGCGGGATAATCTTCGCTTTGGCAGCGTAGTTGAAAGTCGCCATCACACCCAGATTCAAAGAATTGTTATTGCGATACAGTGCCCCCATCATCCGACCGTCCAAGTTATTCGAGTTGAACTGTGAACTATCTTTCAGTGTCCCCACCGAGGGCATGTTGATTTTGAGGTCTAAAATGGCTTCTTTCTCCCCTGTTTTCTCAAGGTTAATTTCGGCATTGGTGGGGAAAGGATCGAACAAGTAAGCCAAGAGCTTGGCTTCGTTCGTGGCGACGCCGGCCTTTTCCATCCGATAGGTTAAATTATCCAGAGCTTCACCCAGTTCTTTGGCCGCTTCGGCGGCTTTCTTGAGCTGTTCTGCGTATTCATCCGAGACGTACTTTGCTGCCAGATCGTATTTGCGATCTTTGATGGCTTTCCGGAAGCGGGTTACGCATTCATCTGGGGTTTTTGCTGGGCCAAACCCCATGAGGCTATCACGGAGATTGGTGTTAAAGAAGTAAATGTACGTTCCTCCTGCTGCACCCAGAAGGAGGACTGCGATGATAAGTTTTCGCATGGTTCACCACCTTTGATCAAACGATCTGTACAAATGTGAGAAAATATTAAGCAACATTAGAGTACATACTGAATTAAAAAAACGCAAGAAGGAAGCCGTAAATTTTGAGCTGTTCCGAAAGGGGGGGGATAGTATCTCCCTACCCGACCCTTTTTCAAGAGTCTTGCCTTTTTCAAGTTACTTCCACTTCTCAAGTAGAAACGAAACCGTCGTGGCAAGACCTTTCAGGGCAACGAAGTTTGCCTCGAAAAGGAAGTGAGAAGAAACGACTCGATTGGTACTTAGGCCGATGGATCAGAAATCCCGTTAGCAGTGCCTTCGGGAGTTCCCTCCGAAGTGCCTTGCGAAATCTTTTCCGAATTGCCTTGCGGACTTCCCTCAGGATTTTCTTTCGGATTGCCTACCGGAATCCTTTCCGAATTGCCTTCGCGATACCCTTCGTTGGGAGAATTTTGAGTCAGGGCTTCCCATTTTTTCCGGATCGAAATGATTAGCTCGCGGGTGGGAAGCTCATAGGGGCGGAATTTCTCCGGTAGGGCGAGTTCATCCGTGATTAACAAGGCACGATGACGGCCCAAACGTGAGGCCGCAGGGCTATCAATCAGGTTCGCGGAATCGTTCGCGCTCATTTGGAACAAGATTCGCAGGGTGTAATCTCGAAGAGCATTGCGATCGAGTATCCGCGAGACGTTCGTATAAGTGTCTGCGCTCACCAACGTCCACACCCCCACCGGCGGACCATCTTTCGTGATCGAACTAAAATGATCGGCCGCCGAAACGGTTTTGTCCCGACGGAACCCAAAATCTTCTTCCTTGCGTAAGTCGCGGAATCGTTGAATTCCGTTCACCATAACAAAGACTTTACCGGTGCGGCCTTGTCCTTTATGTCGAGCGGTAACCTCACTGGCTAATTCGCTCAGGACCTCTGCGAGATTGGCCCGATCGAGGAAATAGATATTGTGGGGTAAAACCCGTGAAATTCTCCCCAATAGTCCCGAGTTCGGGTCATCCTCCGGCGTGCCATCGAGAATATAAAACCGCGCCTGATCTTGAGGGTATTGGAGCGCCAAACTCAACAGTGAACTCACAAACAGGCTCAGGCTTCCTTCTTCCCCTCCCCCGATGATGAGCAGGTTATTTCCACCAATAGGACGGAAGGTTACCCCCGTGGCCGGCTTGATGGCAATCGGGTCCCCCACCCACGCGACGGGAGCTTTCGGAGCGACGATCTCGGTTTGAGCCAGTTGCTGTTTCAGGGGTTGACACTCATCCAGAAGGGGTCGCGTGGTTCCTTCAAAAATAATCGGTGTGGGGAACTGGTCGGGGAATTGGGTATCGGCTTGATGACGGATTTTCTGCAACAATTCCTCGCGTTTGTTATCGTCCAGCCAGACAATTTGGAATAGATCGTTTCCTTCAACGGCGCCACCGGCTGCGTTATAGATCGCTTCCCCCGGACGGGTCAGAAGTCGGGCGGCCGTGTTATCCTTGCTCAGGATCAATTGGGCATCGGCCTCGGAACATTGCAGGGCGATACGCACACCCATTTGATCCATCGTACTGCGGGCCAAGGCATACGCCCCCCCCAAGGTTTGCGAACCCAAAACCACATGCACCCCAAAGGCCCGCCCTTGACGAACCAAACGATCGAGGAGAAAGCCGGCTTCTTGAGCGATGCGATCATCCTCGATGAAAAACTCTTGGAATTCGTCCACAAGAAGCACAATACGGGGCATCGGTTGCTCGGGGTTTTTCTCGCGATACTCCGCCAAAGAATTCACCCCACTGAGCCGATAGGCTTCGCCGCGATTTCGTAATTCGAGGTCCAGTCGTTGCAGAACCGAAAGCCCGAATTCTCGTTCGCTTTCGACCGAAACCACCTGCGCATGAGGCAGGCGATAGCTGGCATAGGGTTTGAATTCGACCCCTTTTTTGAAGTCAATCAAGTAAAGCTGAACTTCAAGAGGCGAGTAAGTCAAAGCAAGATTGGTAATCAACGCATGTAAGAACGTCGATTTACCCGAACCGGTTTTCCCAGCTACAAGCGCATGCTGCGAGGTCCCTTTTCCGAGTTCGAGATGTTGCCGTTTGGTAGCGCCCGCACGACCGACCGGCACGGAGATTCCCAAGGCCGTGCTGGCTTGCCACATCTCGGCGGGGGCCACAAACTCGAAGGGGACTTCGACTCGGTTGGCATCTTTGCCGCGTTCGCCCACTTTTTTGACCAGACGATTTAGTTCCTCGATCGGGGGGGGGGATTCCAACGTCATGGGGAAGATTTTGAAATCGGGGTCTTTCCATTGGAAGTGCCCCTCTTTCCATGTTAGCACAATGGAATGAGATTCGAGTTCTGCCATGTCGAAACCGGTGGGCAAAGGCAATTTCGAGTCATGCGTCAGCAGGGTATAAACCCCACAGGCCGGCCCGCTATGCACAATGGAAGCCAGCCGACGAGCCGCTTCCGCCGTGAAATTCATGGGAAAATTGGCCACGACCAACACCCGAAAGGGTTCGGCCACTTCCCCTGCTTGCGCGTTATATTCTTCAATGGTGCGGTACTGATTCCGCAGATATTTTTGGATGATTAATTCCATATGGGCAGTCAGATCGGCCAGACGTTGTTCAATATGTTGTGGTTCCGTCCAGATACGCGAGTTAATGAGCTGCTCGTCGTAATCGGTCAGGTGCATGAAGCCGGCAAAATTTTCTCCCAACCCCGCTGGATCGATCACCGTGAAACGAACTTTCCCTGCAGGAATGGCCGTGAGTAACCGGAGCATGATTCCCTGTAAGGCACGGACCCCAGCGGCTTTTCCTTCTCCCGTGGCCCGCATCAGTAAGGTACAACGATCGGGGAAGGGAAGAAACGCAGGGAGTTTGAACTGCGAGGGCAGCGAAAACTCCATTCCCTCTTCGGTCGGGAGTCCCCCCGGAAGTTGATTCAAATCGATTTGGAATTCACCGAAGCGAACCCCCTTCGGAACAGAAACAGGCGCCGGATAGTTCTTCCAGAATAAGCTATTCCAATCGGGGAAATGGTCGTAGCCGGTGGCTCGCATTTTGTTGATCGCCCGAACGATTCTTTCTTGCCCTTCGGTCCATGCC
>CAZFDX010000399.1:0-9126 GCA_964518325.1 uncultured Alcaligenaceae bacterium
TCCATCCATGATACCTGCTACCGTCCGCCCCCCGCAACTCAAGGCTCCACTTCGAGTCGGTGCGGCACCACTGGTATTACGCATTTGGAAGGTCAGCGAAGCAGGGTTTTCGTCAATGTCGCTAATGGAAATGGCCATGTAGTCTACTGGACCCAGTCGGTCTGGAGTTCGACTGCCTGGACCAACTGGCGTACTGGGACAAATAAACGTTTTAATAATGGTTTGAGCAGCCGCGAAATACTGAGCATTTTCATCGTATGCTCGACCTCGTGATTCTGGGTGGATTGTGACGGTTTGTCCACTGACCGAGTGAGCAAAAGAAATTTGCCCCGGAGCTAATGTGATCCCGTGCATGGCCGCGTAGTAGGGGAGTGACGGTGTCATCACATCAAACTGGTTGTAAACGTTTTCTTGTTCGATGTAAGGCAGCAACAAAGTAAAGGTAGAGTGAACCATGTAGGTCGTCGTTCCACCACCGGTCGAATCGCACTGACCGGGGTGAGGCATTTGCCCATTCGCAGACTCGAAGTTGTGTACTGCCAAACCCAGTTGTTTCAGGTTGTTTGAGCACGTCGTTTTGTTGGCTGCTTCCCGAACCTTTTGCACAGCAGGTAACAGTAGGCCAATCAGAATGGCAATGATCGCAATCACTACCAACAGTTCAATCAGGGTGAAAGCTTTGTTCGGCTTTCGGGAGAATGTTAACATCGAAATCCTTAGAATTACAAACAAGCCGGCAGAAAATTTCCGGCATAGACAAACTTGAATTTACAAGATCATTGTTAGGAAACAGCTTGGAATCCATGAAGAATAAATGAAGAATTGTAAGATTTGAAATGATGTCGGTTATTAAGGATTTTCGCAAAAATGATCTTCTCAATTTGGTGAGAATTTTTCCTCTAGCACTCACTAGTCAGATCAGAATTTCAAACTAGTTTTAGTTCCCTATTCACCAATACTCCCACACGAATACCATTAGGAAGACTAACTTTTAAAACCGTTGGCTCTGCACCCCCCTTGAACAGCCTATGTTCGCTTTTTCGACTTATCCCCCATGAACCGTGTATAATACTTTCAACATCCTTTACAAGTTGGGCCCTTATGAAATACCTACTCCCTACCCTGACTGCATTCGTTGCGAGTTCCCTATTCAGTTTTGCTCAAGAGATCGCACCCAAAAGCACTCCCAGCCAAGAATTTCAAAAGCATGAAAATATCAGGTACTACGATGGGAAAGATGCGGATAAAGTTCGTCACCTTCTCGATGTCTATGAGCCGAAAAAGGTGAAAGATGCCCCCGTCGTGATTTATGTTCATGGGGGAACTTGGCGAAGTGGCAACAAGGACCTTTATGAACCCTTGGGCAAATTACTTGCCGAGCAAGGGATTATCACCGTTGTGATTAACTATCGTCTCACGGGTGGGAAAGAAGAGGTCAAACATCCCGATCATATCACCGATGTAGCTCGGGCATTTGCTTGGGTGCATAAAAACATCGCCAAGTACGGGGGAGACACCAAAAAATTATTCGTCAGCGGTCATTCGGCGGGGGGGCATTTGGTCTCGTTACTCGCAACCGATGAAACTTGGCTTAAAGCCCACTCTCTCACCACCTCTGCCATCAAAGGGGTAATCAGCCTTAGTGGGGTTTATCAAATTGTTTCGTTAGTGCCGATTTTTCACCCCATCTTTGGAAAGGAAGAAAATGTGTGCAAAGCAGCTTCCCCCGTGAATCATGTTCGGGAAGGTTTGCCCCCCTTCCTGATTGCCTATGCCGATGCCGATCTTCCCACGTTAGGGACCATGGCAGAACAATTTGCCCAAAAAATTCGTGAGAAGAAAAACAAAGTGGAGTTATTGAAACTCGAAAAACGCGATCACATCTCGATCATCACCAAGGCAGCCACAGGGATTACGGACCCTTTAACCTCTGCCATCCTCAAATTCATTAAGAAGGAATGCCAAGAGTAAATTGGCAAAAGTAGGGATTGAGTTGGAAAGTAGGGATTGAGTTAAGTGGTAATAAGGTAAATGTCAATGATAGAAGTAGGAATATTGCGAGGGTGAATGACGGGACTCGAACCCGCGACAGCCAGAACCACAATCTGGAGCTCTACCAACTGAGCTACATCCACCGTTGCTATTATCATACCACGACACTCAAAAAGAGGCAAGGGTTCACGCCCAAGGTCCAATCAAGAAATTCGTTCCGTTGAATCGCCGAGGTAGGTATGCTCTTGTTACCCGTTTTAATCGGTATGACCTCACTTTGGATACCCCCTCCGGTTGGAGCGGTTCCCGAAACTCTTCGGAAGGAATGGAAGTTGTCGCAGTTCTATCAAAAGCATGTCGATCTAGAGGGCTTCCCGAACCTGAGTTCCCAAAAGGTCTCGGATAAGGCACTTCAAGAGGCCCATTTTTGGTTGAAGCTGATGTTAGCGAACAAGCCCCAAATTGTGAAAGCGCTCATCAAAAACAAAGTGCGTTTTGTTGTGATGGCCCCTGATGAAATGACCACCGATGTTCCCGAACACAGCGACTTGACCCCGAAGGATTATTGGGACAAAAGGGCACGGGGATTGGGCGCCACTCGTATTCGTCCGGCAGTGAGTTGTGGCGAAGAAAACCTTTTGAATTTGAAAGGCGACCGCTACCCCCGCGAGAACATCTTGATTCATGAATTTGCCCATGCCATGCACGAAATGGGTCTGAACGTAGTGGATCGAAAATTCGATGCTCGGCTTCGGGAGTGTTATGAAAACGCCAAAAAGAAAGAACTGTGGAAAGGGACCTACGCCCTGACAAATCCTGCCGAATATTGGGCCGAGGGTGTTCAATCTTATTTCGATTGCAATAATCCCAAAGATAGCCAACACAACGGCATTAACACCCGAGAAAAGCTCGCCGAATACGATCCGAACTTGTTCCAACTCATCGATGAAGTTTTCCAAAAAGCCCCTTGGCGATACGTTCGGTACGATAAACGTTTCCCCTCGAAAAAATAGCATTTCGTTGAGAGAAAAATCTCACCGATAGATCAATTCCAAGACCGTACCACACCAATTCAAAAACCACTTTCATTCTCTATAACCTTTTTCCAACGCAGTGGCATGGATTGCCAAGCGGCTTGATACGTTTTTTCCAAGGGGACGTACACATAAAAACTCGGTGCAAGAAATAAAGGCATATCCGGAAGAGTATCCCCAATTCCTAATGGCTCTAGGTAAGCATCGGTAGTGACTCCACACTCGTAGGCGATCAATTCCAATGGTTTATTGGGGGGGGGAGTAAAATCGACCTCATCTTCGATTTGGGACCATATGGTTTGATGCAGACCTTCCCGATGACTTTGCTGGAAGGGAATAATATCGATCAGAAGTAAATGAACCCTTTGTTCGAGGAGTTGTAATATCTTGGAAATGAAGGCCGAAAAGGCATGCCTATGATTTTTGTTCCCAAGAGAAACAATCTCCACCATGGCAACAACACGATCTCCCGAAACGTGTCGAACAACAATGCTACTCTGTTTCCGACGATAAAATTCACTTGCAGATTGGCGATGATAAGTCGTCTTTGGTTTAGTCAAGGGGATCGTTAAAGTGGTTCCTTCATTTGGCCCCTCCTGAGCTGTTCTTAATGCCAGAATATCAGGCCCCCATCCACCCGCGTACTGCTCTGGTAATGCGTAATAATCGGTTGGGAGTACCCCCTGATTCAGGGTCCGAGTGATTTCAGAAATCCACTCATGATGAAACGCATGAAAAATTCCTGTATCGACTCGGTTCCAATCATGGATAGGCATAGTCAGTTCTCCCTTGGATTATTGTAGTCTCGTGAATTGTGACTGGCCTTGTGGTTCACAGTGCACAAGGCTTCTCGTACAACAATTCTGAACCCGAACGAGAGTCTCGTTCTGTGTGCCTGTATTGTTCCCCCCTTGGATTTGGAAGGAATTGTGACGTGAGTGAACCGAAAACTTGGTTTCAGACAGCCGCCATCGATTATCCGAATAGTCGCCCCCATATTGGAACGGCGTTCGAGAAACTCGGAGCCGATGTGCAGGCCCGTTATCGCCGCATGGAAGGCTATCAGGTCACCTTTCTAATGGGGAACGACGAGAATACACTGAAGGTGGCCGACAAAGCCAAAGAATTGGGCCTCGATACGCAGACCTACTGCGACGACATGGCTCGGCAATTTCGCGAAGTTTGGGACGCTCTGGATTTCAGTTACGATGTGTTTGTTCAGACAAGTCATCCCCGTCACAAACTGACCTGCAAAAAATTCGTCCAAAAAGTGTACGATAATGGTTACATTTACAAAGGGGAATATGGCGGGTGGTTCTGTCCGGGTTGCGAGGAATTCAAGACCGAAAAATACTACGCCGAATTCAACGGGCAATGTGATTCGCATAAACGGCCTTTGATTCGTCGCTCGGAACCTTGTTGGTATTTCCGATTGTCGGCCTTTAGTGATCGGTTGCTCCAATACTTGAAAGAGAATCCCGATTTTGTTCAACCGGAGATTCGCCGAAATGAGATGATCGGTTTTATCGAGGCCGAAGGTCTCCAAGACCTGAACATCTCGCGACATGGCAAAGAATGGGGCATTCCCCTCCCCTTCGATGAAGATTTTACCATCTACGTTTGGTTCGATGCCTTGCTCACATACATCACTGGAATCGGCTACGGGGATGACGAAGCAACCTTCCGCAAAAATTGGCCTGCGAACGTCCACATCATTGGCAAGGATATTACGCGATTCCACACTCACATTTGGCCTGCCATGTTATGGGCGGCCGGCGAGGAAGTCCCCCAGATGGTTTTTAGTCATGGCTTTATCACCGTCGAAGGACAAAAGATGAGCAAAGCCCTAGGCAATGTGCTGGACCCGATAGGGGATGTGATTCAAAAATATAAGGTGGGGGTCGATTCCTATCGTTACTATTTCCTTCGCGAATGTCCTTTCACCGCTGACGGAGACTACAGCGAAAAAAGGTTCATTGAAGTGAATAATTCCGAGCTGTCCAACAATCTGGGCAATATGCTCAGTCGAGCGATTACGTTGATTACCAAGAACTACAATAGCGTCCTTGAAGGGACGGCAGGAATCGTTCCCGATGCCGTTGCGGAGAATTTGAACTTGGCCGAATTCGTTAAAACGGTCCGCGATCATGTCGAAGGCTATCGTTATAATTTGGCCCTGCAAACAATCGTTCAAGAATTGCTTACCCCAACGAATCAATATCTGGAAACCCATGCCCCTTGGAAGTTGGTGAAAACCGACAAGGAAGCCGCCAAAAAAGTGCTTTTCAATGCGGTGCAATCGTTGAGAATTGCCAGTATCTTGCTCAAGCCGTTTATCCCACGAACGGCTGAGGCCCTTTACACCAGTTTCAATTTCCCGAAACCTTGGCAGGATGTTTGTTACGCCGACGCTTCCGAAAGACAGGCACAACCCACCGATCTGACGGTCATTGCGGAACTGGTCGATGGAAAGCCCAAACCCCTTTTCCCACGAATCAGCGTTTAGGTCCGCCTTGACGATTTCTTGGCCATTCCCCGCCCAGTCCTGAGAAAAAATTCAGGCGTTTGACACTTCTTCGAGACAATTCCGTTTTTTTGGGGTTGAGAAAGTGAATGCCCCTAGTCCGAAAGACGTCCACAGGGTATACTTGCGAATATCCTGCCTGTACCTCTCTTTTCCAGAAGGATTGATCCATGCGAAAGTTCTTGGTTCTGAGCCTGTTGATGGGGACGCTCCCCATGCTCACCGCAGCCGATTGGCCTCAGTTTCGTGGTCCGAACCGCGATGGGGTAGCACCGGATAAAGGCCTGTTGAACGAATGGCCCGAAGGTGGCCCCAAACTATTGTGGAAATCTGATTTTGTCGGACAAAGGGGTTACTCCTCTGTTGCCGTTGCAGGTGATCTCGTTGTTACCATGGGTGACGTTGCAGCCGAAGGGGCAGAACCGAAAGGCAAAAAAGGGGGCGGGAATGCAACCTCGACTGTTTTTGCCTTGGATCGCAAAACCGGAAAACAAAAATGGAAATTTGGGATCGGTCCTGGTGGCGCCAGTTATCCCGGTCCCCGTTCGACTCCGACGATTGATTTGGCAGGGAAAATGATCTATGCCCTGAGCCAGAATGGAACCTTGGTCGCTTTGGACTTCAACGGCAAAGAAGTTTGGCGAAAGGATTATAAAAAAGATTACGGAGGATGGTGTGGTGCATGGAGTTATGCAGAATCGGTCCTGATTGATGGAGATCGTTTGATCTGCACCCCGGGAGGTGACAAAGCCACCATGCTCGCTCTTGATAAAAAGACCGGAAAAGAAATTTGGAAAGGTGTTGTGGGTTATAGTGGGGATGGTGCGGGCTATTCCTCAATCGTTATTTCCAATGCCGGCGGTGTGAAACAATACGTCACTCTGCTTGCCAATGGATTGGTCGGTTTCTCTGCTGCAGACGGAAAAATGTTGTGGCGTTATGGGGATAGTCAAGATAAATTCGGTGGAAACACCGCTAACATTCCTACCGCCATTATCGATGGCGACAAAATCTTCGCCACCGCCGGTTACGGACGAGGTGCCGCACTTCTGACAGTAAATGCCAGTGGCGGCGATGTCAAAGTTAAAGAAGAATACTTCGTAAAAACCCCCACTACCAAACATGGTGGGGTCGTCAAAGTGGGTGACTACATTTACGGAGATGCTGGAGATAATGGCACACTTTGTTGCATTGAGGCAAAAACCGGCAAAACTATGTGGAAACGAGAACGAGGCGATGCCGGCAAAGGAAGTGGCTCTTGTAGTCTGTGTGCTGCCGATGGCAAACTTTTTGTCTTCTGGCAAAACGGTGTCGTCGGTTTAGTTGAGGCCAACCCCAAGGAATATAAATTGCTCAGCCATTTCAAACTCTCTCCCAAACACGAGGCTTGGGCTCACCCTGTTGTTGCCGACGGTAAACTTTTCATTCGTCTCGAAGAGACCGTCTACTGTTATGATGTGAAGAACAAGTGATTGCCCCACTTGGAAATTATGGCGTCTTGGTGGTTTTCCACAAGAATAATTGCCATAATGTAGCTTAAGAGGACTTGGTTATACCATGTTCATCGCCCCTTGCCCAAACCGTATTCCTGAATTCCCGTATCCGCACTTAATAGGACTCCCACCGTGGCTCCTTTACTCGACTCAGAAAACAATGTTTCTCAGCCGATAACCGATAGCGAATCGAAAAAGAAAACGGGAACGGCCCACCTCAAGGCCATTCCCGAAACCCGTGAGGCTCGCGATCTCATTCGCAATGCAGCACGATCTTATGTAGAAACCCTCGACAAGTCTCGTCCGCTGACTCGGGAAGAGGGCCGGCTACACGCTATGAAGGTTCTTGAGAAACTCAACCTGAAAGAAGAATTTCTTGGCTTTACCCTTGTTTGTGTTGCCAACGAATTCTGGAAAGATCAAGTGGCGGCCATTCCGTTCCATCGTCGCTTATTCTTGCTGCCCCACTGCCTGAAGAATGCAGAAGGTTGCCCCGCAGAGTATAGCGAGTTCGGGCTAGAATGTGAAAAATGTGGTGCCTGTTCCGTTGCTGATTTCAAAGGAACCGCAGAAAAACTGGGTTACAAAGTCCTTGTTTCCGAGGGGACTCCCATTGTTCTCAAAATTATCGTTTCGGGTCACGTCGATGCCATTGTGGGGGTCGCCTGCCTGAACGTACTGGAAAAAGCCTTCGACAAAATTTTGTTGGCGGGCATCCCGTGTGTTGCGACCCCACTCCTTTCGAGCAATTGCAAGAGTACCTCGGTCGATCAAGATGTGGTGATGGATACGATCAACCTGTATAAACCACCGCAAGCTCCGCCGACCAAAACCTACGTTCATCTGATGCGGGCTGCCAATGATATGTTTGAGGAACCTACCCTTTCTCAATTGGCGCCTCGGTCTCGCCAGCAGAACGAAAAATCCGCTCCCGACGATCCGCTTGTGAAACATGAGTCGATCGCGTATGACTTCCTCTCTCACGGTGGGAAACGCTCGCGACCGTTTATCACTTTAGCTGCTTACGATGCCCTCAGTGGCGGCGAAGGGACCTTATCGGCCGAGAAACTAAATTTGAATGAAAGTGTCAAACGCACGGCCCTTGCTGTAGAGGCATTTCACAAAGCCTCGTTGGTACATGACGATATTGAAGATGATGATGCCTACCGCTATGGTGCCCCGACTTTGCATCGGCAATATGGAATCGGGCCGGCCATTAACGTAGGCGATTACCTGATTGGCTTGGGTTACCGCCTTGTGAGTCGGGATCGTAAAGCGCTGGGGGCAGAAAAAGCGGCGGATATTCTGGACAAACTCGCCGATGCTCACATCAAACTTTCCGAAGGCCAAGGAGCCGAGCTACTCTGGCGAGATTCCGCTAATAAATCGATAAGCCCTCTCGATGCCCTAAAAATTTATGCTCTCAAAACTTCGCCCGCCTTTGAAGCGGCCCTTTATTGTGGTGCCCGTCTCGCAGGCGATGTGGAACCCTATGAGAAAATCATCTCCGATTTCAGCCGCAATCTCGGGGTGGCTTTCCAGATTTTGAATGATCTGAAAGATTGGTCCGAAGATCACGATAACAAATTGGTGATTGGGCAAGACGTTCTCTCGGCCCGTCCCACTTTATTGCTTGCCTTAGCCCTAGAGGCACTGCCTGCCCCAGAAAAAACCGAACTTCTCAATCTCGTCACCGCTGCCCGCGAGCATACCCAACCCGACGATCGGGCTGCCCCCACCGTGGAGCGTGTCAAAGCTCTGTATCATCGGGCCAAGGTGTTTACCAAAGCGGAAGCCCTCATCGAAAAATATCGCGCCCGTGCCGAGGCCATTGCCGATAGCATCGAGGTTCAGCCCTTCCGCGAATTGCTTTACTATCTGGTGGATAGTGTGCTCGAAAAACCGGAACTTCCTAAAGAAAAGGTCAACGAACAACATGTCACTTTAGGGGTTAAACTCCCGCTCGTTGGTCAGGTCTCTACTACCTGATTCTTGAAAAGATTCGATTTGCAAAAGTGTTTGATCCAGAATAGGATTCGACTTGCAATAGTGTTTGGTCGAGAAAGAAAAAGGGTGCGATAAG